>CALCNF010000366.1 GCA_937897815.1 uncultured Pseudomonadota bacterium
CGGCGGCGGCGGCGGTGGCTCAGAGCAGAGGAGATGCCCAAGCACCCACTTGCCGCGGCGGACCGGCGAGGTGCGCGTCGGATCCGAGAGCGCCGTGAGGAGCGCCCCCTGCCTCAGCACTCCGCCCCGGCTGACGCTCGTCATGTCCACCTCCACGAAGGTCCCTGGAAGCGCG
Organism: uncultured Pseudomonadota bacterium; assembly: GCA_937897815.1. Classification (GTDB taxonomy): domain Bacteria; phylum Myxococcota_A; class UBA9042; order PHBI01; family CALCNF01; genus CALCNF01. Next base: position 176 of record CALCNF010000366.1, read on the forward strand.
TAGAAGTCGTCCATGCCGTAGTGCTCAGCCAGGACATCATTGACGAAGCTGGTGTGGCCGCCGACGAGGTCGAGGAGGCTTCGATCCTGGCGCATGAAGGCGTGGAAGGTGAGCCAGGCCTCAGCGCGCATGCTCTCGCGAAGCTCGTCGCTCCAGTCCTCGAAGTACCAGATGTCGGGAGACGCGTCGTCGAGGGCTCGGGTGTAGAGCCACTGTCCGGCGAAGTTGTCGACCAGGGCCGTGGCCTTGGGGCTCGCGAGCATCCGACGGACCTGCTTCTCGATCTCCTCTTGGTTGTTCAGCTGCCCCGCCTCAGCCAGCGCCATCAGCTCTTCGTCCGGCATGCTCGACCAGAGGAAGTAGCTCAGGCGGCTCGCCAGCTCCCAATCCGTGAGCGGGTGCTCCTCGGGGCTCTCGGGATCAGCGTCCAGCTCGACCCGATAGGCGAAGTGGTGGCTCACGAGTACGGCCTTGAGCGCCAGACGAACGCCCTCATCGAAGCCGTCTCCCTGGTCAACGACCAGCCCGAACAGCTCCATGAGCTTATCGACCTCAGCCGTCTGCAAGGGGCGCCTCCAGGCCCTCCGCGCGAAGGTCGAGATCACCTCCCGAGCGCACACCTCATCTTCGTCGCCTGAGGGTGCGCAGACGAGGATGGCCTCTCGCTGAGGGTTCACCTTGTCATCCAGGGTCAGGCCAATCGGCCCCTCGACCTCAAACCAATCGACAAGAAGGTTGCGATCCTCACCCGCGTCGGGGTCGTAGTAGTCGTTCGTGAACCCGACGGCGACGACACGGCTCCCCGCATCGAGCAGGACCGTGACCTCATAGGCCTTCCAGTCGCCGGGCTCATTGAGGACGTCGAACTCGGCCACGACCTGCCCGTCGACGTAGAAGGCCATGTGAACGGGATCCGGGCCCGCCTGCTCCCCCGCGACCATCGCGCGGATGGTGTAATCCCCACCCGTCGGGATCTCGACGGCGCTGTAGACCTCGCCGCTCGACCAGATGTTCCAGGCGTTCGCGCCCGAAATTCCGCCGACGGTGTGCTCCGAGGTCTCCGCCTCCATGTGCCAGAGCTCGGGCTCTTGGACGGGGAGCTTCAACGCCTCGTCAAGGAGCACATCGGCGGCGTACTCGTAGAGCTCGAACAGGAGCGGCGACATCGTTAAGACGTCCGCGATGTTGTCGTAGCCGTACCCCTGATCGTCGGCGGGGAAGTCCCGCGCCGGGCGCAGCTTCGTTCCCAGAAGATCCCGCACGGTGTTGTCGTACTCGGCTCGATTGAGTCGGTGGAGAGTCACCCGACCCGGGTCACCCTCAGCGATCGGGGTCCAAGGCGTCGGCTCCGTCGAGACGTCCTCGGGGGTCGTGACCGAGCCGATCACGTCCTCATCGGTCGCACCGACACCTCCGTCCCCGAGCGAGGAGATGCCTCCCGACCCGACTACGTCCTGACTCAGCGCCGCCGATGAGCCCTCCTCATCGCCTCCGCAGCCGACCAGGAGTCCCGCTCCAAGGAGGAGCGCTACCGCTGTTCCCTTCGCCGCCATACAATCGCAAGAGTACCAAAGCCCGGGCCGCCCACCAACAGGCGAGCGGAAGGCTGATGTCATTCGTTGCGCCCCGCGTCGCGCTGTGCCATCTTCCCGCCGCCCCTCACTGAGGAGAGAGAGATGCCCTACGAAGTGTACAAAGTACTGCACCTGGCAGGAGTCTTCATGGTGGTGATGTCGAGCGGCGCGCTCGCGATGCACGTCGCCAATGGAGGCACCAAGGACCACGCGTTCCACAGGCCCGCCACGATCTTCCACGGCGTCGGCCTCCTGATCGTCTTCGTCGCCGGCTTCGGCCTTATGGCGAGGATCGGGATCATGGGCTTCCCGTGGCCCGCCTTCGTCTTCATGAAGGTCGGCATTTGGCTGCTCTTCGGCGGCATGGGCGCGCTGATCTACCGAAAGCCCCAGCTGGCCTCGAAGCTCTGGTGGGTCGTCTGGCTCCTGGCGGCGACCGCCGCTTGGGTCGCGGTCTACAAGCCGGGCACCCCTTAAGGGACAAGTCCTCTGGGCGCGCCCTGCACGAACGCTGCAGGGCGGCGCCTAGGGCCAGAGCGCTGCAGTCTCGCCACAGCCCTCACACTGACACTCGCCGTTGGTCTCGGACGCGCACGCGCAGTCGACCGCCGCGCACTGACTGTCGCAGTCATCGCTGCACGACGACTCATCGCACGCGGCAAGGCCGATCGTTCCTGCGAAGGCGAACAAGAGCACAAGAGTTCTCATGGCGGTCTCTCCTGAAAAGAGTGGCTGTTTCATGAGCATAACGCTTGCGGAGTTCGCTGTCTTCCAGGCCTGGAGGTGAGCTTCGAGCGGCCAGGAGGCCGCCCTCGCGGGCGTGCTCGCACGCGCAGGTTGAATTCGGAGTTCAGGATGCCTAGCATGGGTCCAAGGCAGGACGGTGGTCGCCCGCGAAGGTGGAAGGCCACGCACACCAAACAGGGGTTGCTAGTGAGCAGGGATCGATGGGGGACGTTCATGGCGCTGGCCTTCGCGGCCGCGTGCGCGAGCGCTTGCGTGGAGGCGAAGCCCTTTGAGGGCCCCGAGGCGGACGCCTCGGGCGACGTCACTGTCTGCGTTCCTGACTGTGAGGGTCGGGTCTGTGGCGATGACGGATGCGGAGATGTATGTGGCGCCTGCCCAACGGACGCGCCCTTCTGTGTCACCGGGACCTGCACAGCCGACTGCGTGGCCTCCTGCGATGGCCTGGAGTGCGGTGATGACGGATGCGGAGGAGACTGTGGCACATGTCCCGCGGCGGCCCCCTACTGCACTGACGGAATCTGTGAGACCACCTGCGCACCGCAATGCGACGGCAAGGAGTGCGGTGATGACGGATGCGACGGGGTCTGTGGCCAGTGCCCGGATGCCGCCCCCGTGTGCTCGGAGAACTTCAAGTGCATCCCCGAGGACTGCACCCCGAAGTGCGACGGGCGCGTGTGCGGCCCCGACGGATGCGGAGGGACGTGTGGAACCTGCGAGGACGACGACCTGGCGTGCAACGGCGCGCCGATCTGCGACGAGAGCACGGGACAGTGCGAGCCCAAAGGCCTCCCGGACTGCGATGACGAGAACCCATGTACGGTCGACTCCTGTGTCGAGAGCGCAGAAGGATCGGGCCACAATTGTGAGTCGACGCCCGATGACGCCCTGACGTGCGACGACGGTGATCTGTGCACAACGGACGACGCGTGCACCGGAGGTGTGTGCAGCGGCGAGGCGATGGACTGCGACCAGGGCGATCTGTGTGTCGTCGGCAGCACCTGCGAGCCTGAGACGGGTGCGTGTGTCGGCGGCGAGCCCAAGGCCTGCAGCCTCGGTCAGGCTTGCGACACGGACAACGGCATGTGCGCATACTCGGGTCAGACCGAGTGCTATGACGAAGAAGGTGAGGTCACGAGCAATGTCCTGGAGCAAGTGTTGTGTGTGACCTACACCGACGAGGACACGGCCGCGGCAGTGGTCTTAGTGGGTGGGGACGAAGGGGATACTCCCCTCACAGATGGTGGTGATGCCAGCACCATGCAGGCCGGACTCAACACGACATATGATCCCGAAACAGGACAGGAGTTGAGCCAGGTTTGGGCCTTCTCCATGATGAGCTTTGAGTACGCTTGGGGAATCAACGCCGCCAAGTCAGCGCAGCACCCCATCTACGGCAAGCTCATCCTCACGGAGTCCCCGAACTCGCCGAGCTTCACAGAAGAGCAGTTGGCCTTGTTCAAAGTCGTCCTCTTGAAACAGGTGGTCGATGAGGAGAGCGAGCAAGCCGTGTCAGCGGTGTTCGCAGGCAGCACGCCGAAGTTCGTGAGCGAGGGCCCACCCGTCGTCACCCCTGGATCTGATGGGGAGCCAGGGACCTGGACCTTCACCGTGCGACTTGAGCCGGACCAGGTGAACAAGACCATGTTTAAGTCACTGGTCGTCGGGATGCTCGACGACCAAGACGCGATGAATGAGCTTGCGCCTACCCTGCCTGGGTACGCGGAATTTCAAACCAAGGAGGGCGACCAAGGTCCGATCCTGGTCCTCGATTACTCCGAGTGCGCTCCATCATGCCTGGATCGAGTTTGCGGCTCCGATGGCTGCACGGACGGAGCCTGCGGTGCGTGCGGAGAGGGCGCTCTGTGTGTGCAGCAGAAGTCCACTTCGGTCTGCTGTCTCGATAGTCCATGCGCAGCCGACGCGACATGTGGCACCTCGAGCTGCGGCCTCTCTTGTACCTCTGAAGAGCCTGATGGTGGCTCTTGCAAAGAGAACACCGTCGACCCGACGGGGTTGCAGTTCACGTGTGACTTCACGGGATGTGATGTCCTTGCAGGCCTCGACATCGAATACGGAGTCATCAGCGACTATTGGGTCGACGGAGAGCCCCTCATCGGCTTGAAGAATACAGCTGACATGACGCCATTTGAAGAACGCGTCGCGCTGCTACACTTTCCACAACTGGACGAAGCGGTGGAGGTAAGCGGAGCGGATGCAAAGGACCAAGAGGTCTATCTGAAGGTCTGGTTTGCCGAGAACGTCGACCCAACGCAGATCGACTTCATGGGAGGCATCCCAAGCTCCACATGGACCGTGGACGGCAGCGCACAGCCATCCGTCCTAAGTGACCTGGTTGGAACGGATAACAGCGACTACCTGAAGACGTTTAATGTTGATGAGCCGGGCGATGATGGCTCTTGGCTTCTCTCGCTCGAGATGAACGCGGACCTGGACGATCCACTCTTCCAGCAGCTCATCTCTAACGGACTGGTGATCAAGGCCGGAGGGAACGACAACGGCTCTCAGCTCCTCCGAACATCAGAGTCTGGCTTCGGGCCGGTGATCACCTGGAAGAGCCCATTCTGCGAAGAGACCTGTGAAGGGAAGCAATGCGGTCCCAATGGCTGCGGCGGAACGTGCGGGACCTGCGACGGCGGCGCCGTCTGCGACACCCTTGGCGATGGTACTGGCAGCTACCAATGCCTGGAGCCCATCTGCGCGGTGGAAGGGACATCCTGCATTGGAGGAAACGCGGTGTCTTGCAACGCCCTGGGGACCGGCTGGTACGAGTCTGACCTGTGTGTTCAGGACCAGCTGGCGTGTGTACAGGTCGAGCAAGAGGCCTTCTGTGGGCAAAATGAGGGCGCTCCTTTGAGCGGTGTGGGGCTTCAGATCGCCACGGAGTTCGGGGAGAACGCGTATTTAGGCGCTCTCGTGCCCGTGCTCCATGGCACCTCCGCCAACGTGCAAAACGATCCGATGACCGTGAGCCTGTGGGTGAGGCTCCCGAAAGAGGAATTGATGATCAACGGGACCATCGCGTCCTATGAGGCCGTTGGAGCGAGCTGGGTAGTTCCCCCCGATAACGAGAATGAAGCGTGCCCACTGGGCGACTATGGGTGGGCCCTGTATCTGGAAGACGGTCGCCTCAAGTTCAAGACGACCGATTCTATCAATCAGACCGCTCGGGTCTCCATGACCGAGCCCATCGTTGGCGCATACGCGAACCAGTGGGTCCATCTGGCCGTGGTCAGCCACGGCGTCGAAGGAGCCGCGGCGCACGCCCAGGGGAACATCCAGCTCTACATCAACGGCGTCGACCGCTGGGGGAGCGATGAACTCATTCTTGGCGATAAGAGCACGTCAGGGCTGTACCTCGGGATGAGCCCGAGCGTGAAAGGCAATGAAGAGGTGTTCACCGTGGGCAGGCATCGGTGCGAAGTGCCAGAGTCCAACAACCCCTATGGCCAGTTGCAGATCGCCGTCGATGAGATCGCAACCTTCGGCTCGCCGCTCTCCTATCCCCAGGTTGCGCAGCTCTTTGGTGGAGGCTGTGGAGGCTCGCCGTATACCTTGGTGGACAAGGCGGCCCTCTATACCTGGTGGAGAATGGGAGAAGGCTACAACACGGCTAGTGCCCTGGAAGAAGCAATCGCCGAGGGCCAGGCCCAGTTTGCGAACTTTATCGAGGAGCCTTCGGGCAGTTTGAAGGGTGACAGCAACTTGCATCTTGCCAGCGCAGGAGGCGTGGTCAGCTACGGCATCGACTTCGAGTGCGCAGCCCCGGCCTATTGCGAGGACTTCGAAGCCTCCAACGGCCAGGAGATCCTCCATGGCTGTGGCCCCGGGTGTGAATCCTGCGAAGAGGGCGAATGCACGTCCATGGGATGGTGCGAGGATCCGAGCTGTTCAGAGCCCACCGGTGCGATCGAGCCCGGCGATGGCTGTAGCGACTATTGTGGCTCGGCGCCCTCCCCGTGCGGCGGTCAGCAGACCTATTGCGGCTTCGGATGCGGTGTCGGCTCTTGCCACCACGACACGGCGAACGCTGTAGCGTCCTACGGGGACACCGGCTTCGTGGTCGTGGGCACCAGCTGCGACTCAGGCAAGAGCGGATGCAGCGTGGCGCTGTGGCGCTACACGAATGATGGGCTGCTCTTCGATTACGCGGTCTTCAAGGACCTGGCCAGTGAGGCCTTTGGGTTCACGACGGAGAGCGACCTGGAGGAAGAAGGCCTCGGCGTCGACGTCGCCCTCGACGGGTCGTATCGCATCGTGATCACCGGCCGGACACGAACCCAGTACAACGCGGTGGAGGACGACGGGAGCTGGCGGCCGATGGTCGCCTCCATCAACGGTCAGGACCTCACCGTCGAATGGGTCTATGTCGACAAGGAGCACTACGGAGGGTTCACAGACGTCTCGCTGGTGCCGTCCGGCTTCACGTTGGACGCGGGCCAGGAGGTTCTTCCTTGGAATGGGATGATCGCCGTCGGCTACCTCTCAAACCACTGGTGGTCCCCTATCGGTGGCCCCGTCTGGAAGAACGGCCGCCTGCGCACGAGCCTCGCAGTGGTCGAGGGCGTCCCCCTTCCCCAGGGCTCGAGCTGGAGCTGGCCGACCATGCCACCCGACCCTAACGCTCCCGACATCCCCAGTGGTGGCAGCTACAGGGGTATCGATCGCGCACCGAACGGCGACCACTACACGGTCTACAACGAAGAGAGCGACGACTACGCCGGGCTCGACGCCAACATGGAGGTGCTTCTGTCAACGACCGTGTCAGAGAGCTGCTTGGAC
>CALCNF010000367.1 GCA_937897815.1 uncultured Pseudomonadota bacterium
ACCCTTCAACAGCTTGGGCAGAGTGCCCGGTTCGCATCGCAGCCCGCGCGGGGAGGGCACCATGCCGATGGTGCCGCCCGTGTAAAGCACGAGCACGCGCCGGTGCCGGCCTGACAGGCGCACTGGCGCGAAACCACGGCGGCCGCGGGAGCGCTCCCGCGCTCGCGGGTGGCGAGGCGAGCGGTGATGTGAAACGATATCCCCTACTGTGTAGGGGAGCGACAGGCTGAATGCTGGAGAGGATTGAGAAATACCGAGTCCTGGAGGAGATCGGCCAGGGCGGTATGAGCGTCGTCTATCGAGCGGTAGACGAAGCCCTTCAGCGTGAGGTCGCGGTCAAGGTCCTGCACAGGCACCTGGCGCGCGACCCGGATGCGCGCGAGCGCTTCGCGCGCGAGGCGCGCGCGGTGGCCCGGCTCACGCATCCGAACATCCCCGAGATCTTCGACTTCTCGTCCAATGACGCCGAGCTGAACTATCTGGTCACCGAGCTCGTGACCGGCGACGCCCTCTCCCATTACGTGCGGGAGGGCCCCGCCATGATGCCGGAGGTCGGCGCACAGATCTGCCTCGGTGTCGCCAGCGCGCTCACCCACGCCCACGCCGAAAAGATCATCCACCGTGACGTCAAACCCGAGAACATCCTCATGGGTACCGACGGCGTCGTGAAGCTGACGGACTTCGGGATCGCCCAGATCATCGGCCTCGAGTCCATGACCATCACGGGCACGCTGGTCGGCTCCCCGGCCCACATGTCACCGGAGCAGATCGAGGGACGTCGCGACCTGGATATCCGCGCCGATGTCTGGGCGCTCGGGACCGTCCTCTACGTATTGAGCACTGGAGGGACCCTCCCCTTCGACGCGCCGACTCCACACGGTGTGCTCAAGCGCATCATCGATGGAAAATACGAGGACCCTCGTCGACTCAATCCGCACGTTGACCGGGAGCTCGCGGGGATCATCAGCACAGCTCTGAAGCTGGACCGCAACGCGCGCTATCAGGACATGGAGGAGATTCGGGACGCTCTGGAGGGCTGGCTTGAGGGCCGTGGTCTCGACACTCCCGAGCGCGAGATCGCCGCATGGATGGCCAACCCATCGGCCGCCAATGAGAACCTCTCTGAGCGACTCGTCGTCTCCCTGGCGGAGCGCGGCGAGACGTACCTGGAGCAAGGTCACGTCCACCGCGCCATCGAAGCGTATGGACGAATCCTGACCCTTGAGCCGGACCACCCCGTCGCGCTTGAACGGATTCGCTCGCTGCACTCCGGCCAACGAAGGAAGCGAATCGCGGGCATCAGCTCGCTCGTCATCGCCGCGGCGGCCGTGACCTGGACGACCGTCGCCTTTTGGCCTGTGGCTGAGCCAGAGCTCCCCGCTGAGCCCATCAAGGTGGTGGCCCTCAAACCGGTGGAGCGCCCCCAGAAAGAGCCAAGCCCGGAGCAGAAGACCCCCGCTCGTGTGAGCCCGGGCCGCGCGGGCACGACGACGGGAGTCCGCCTGGCCCGCGCTTTGGGCCGGGTTCCTCGGCTCATCGCTCTGGGGAACAGGCCAAGCCGGCCCAACCGCCCTCGAGACAGCTCCGCCTCGAACCAGGCCGCTTCGGTTCTGAACCTCGTGCGGGTTACTGCCGAGCCGCCAGCCGTGAAGCTCACTGTAGGAGGCAAACCTGTCTCTCCAGGTTCGACCCTCTCTCTGTCCCCGGGTAAACACAAAGCCCGACTCACCCACCCCGCCTGCCCTGAGTGTGCCCCGACAGTTCAAGGGTTCCAGGTGCCCGACGCTGCTGGAGCCCCTCTGACGCGGGTGCACGTCCGTTTCAAGTACAAGCCAGCGATGGTTCGCGTGGACTGCAGCAACGGCGAGGTGCGCATTGACGGTAAGGTGTACGGCGGCTGCGGCAAAGCGTATCGTGTTGCCGTCCTCAGCCATAAGACGCGAGTCGGCAGGATCGAGGTCACGTTCCCGGACGGGGGGAAAAAGTCGCACAAGTTCACCATGAAGCCCGGGGCCAAGGTCAGGTGGGCAGCGGGACGCTGAGGTCCCGTTACGTTTGGCTTATGGCGGCGCTCATGCTGATGCTCGGCGGCGTGAACCCTGCGTTCGCTAAGGGAGCAGAGGAAGCCCTGACGTCCGCCGATGAGGCGTTTCGGTTTCAGGACTATGCCAAGACCATTGAGCTCCTCCAGCCGCTGGTCGACCAGGACAAAATCAAGGACGATCAAGCGCGACATCAGGTGCTGGAGCGCCTCGCCGCGAGTTATTGGTTTACGGACGATCACGACGCGGCCAGGACGCTCTTCGGTGCGCTCCTCAAGGAGGTCCCTGGCCACCAGCTCGATCCCCTCTTCTACCCCCAGGAGCTGGTCACGTTTTTCAAGAACGAGAAGCAACGGCTCGCCGGTCTGGGCTTCATCGGGCGCGGGGACACGAGCGGCGGCAACGAGGGGCCCAGGTTCACGCTCGTGGAACGAGAGATTCGCCGCACCTACCCGACCGCCGCCTACTTCATGCCGTTCGGCTTGCCGCAGATGCTCGGCGAGCGCGGCTCATCCGGGACGCTGCACGCCGCGCTCCAGGGCCTTGGCCTCGCGACCAATGTAGCCGCCTGGCTTCGAATCGAGTCCCTGAAGCAGGAAGGGTCACGCGTCATTCCGAAGAGCGATGGATCCGAGGCCGAGCTTCTTGAGCGTGTCTGGTGGGTGGGAACCGGGGTCCTGGCGGCGAGCTACGTCTACAGCGTCGTCGACGGCCTGCTTAACCGCCTTCCCCCCGTCGAGATGAAGCGATCGTACAAGGTCGTCGATCCAGACGCGCCTCCGCCCGACGCGGAACCTGACAGCGCCTGGAGAGTCGTACCCGCAAACCAGGGCTTCGGCCTGTCGATCGCCGCAGAGTTCTAGACGCACGACATCCGCTGTCCGGGACGCCTCGGGCACGAGCGCCTCACGCGCGTCAGGGTCGCGCGGGCTCGCTAGCGCCGAGCGCATGGACGCGCGCGCCGCGCGATCGTATGCTCCCGGGAGCAAACGCTCTGCGGGGGCTTATGGCGTCTCTCATCATCTATCCACCCGGCGCTGGCGAGGCGCAGGTCGTCTCTTTGGACCGGCGCGTCGTTCAGATCGGAACGTCACCCGAGAATGACCTCATTCTGCCCGAGGACTCTGGCGAGCCCCACCACGCGCACATCCTCTACGAGAAGGGTGAGTACACGCTGATATGCCCCTCGAAGGCGCACGCCGCGCTCGTCGCCGGCAAGCGTCGCAAGAGTCACCGGCTCAGCGATGGAGAGGTCTTCGAGCTCGGTGATTGCCTCTTGCGTTTCGTCCTCTACGACCAGGGGATCCAAGCGACCGACGAGACGACCAGCCAGGACGCAGGCGAGAGCTACTTCCGCTCGCTGCACGGCTTCGCCCAGAAGCTGATGGCGACCTACGAGGTGAGCACGCTCCTCGAGACGCTACTCGATGAGCTCATCGCTCTGACGGGCGCCGACAAGGCGTTCTTGCTGCTGATCGAGGACGGCGTAGCCAACGTTCGAGTGGCGCGCAACATCGACCAGGAGACACTCCACAACGCCCAGATGGCCGTGAGCGACACGATCGTCGCTCGCGTGCTGTCCGAGGGGAACCCCCTGATCGTCGCGGATGCCCTGAGCCATGAGGACTTCAAGACCAGCCTCAGCGTCGTGAACCTGAAGCTGTGCTCGGTGATGTGCGTCCCTCTGAAGGCGCGCGCCACGACCCTCGGGCTGTTCTACCTGGGTAATGACAACGTCGTGAATCACTTCAGCGAGGATCTCCTGGACGTCGTGAGCGTCTTCGCCTCGACGGCCGCTCAGATCCTGGCGAACGCCCTGGCCCGTGACGAGCTCCTCGCCCAGGTGGAGGACCTCGAGAGTCAGGTCGAGGTGAACCGCTTCGGAGAGATCATCGGCGCCTGTGACGCCATGCGGGACATCTTCAAGAAGATCAGCCGCGTCGCCTCGACCGACATCTCGGTCCTGGTAGAGGGAGAGACAGGGACCGGCAAGGAGCTGGTCGCTCGGGCTCTTCATGATCGCTCCAATCGGGCCGGGAAACCGTTCGTCGTGATCAACTGCGGCGCGATCCCCGAGAACCTCCTTGAGAGCGAGTTTTTCGGACACGTTCGGGGCGCCTTTACCGGCGCAGTTGCTACCCAGAAGGGCAAGTTCCAGGCGGCGGACGGCGGGACGCTCTTCCTCGATGAGATTGGAGAGATGCCTCTGAGCCTGCAGGTGAAGATTCTCCGCGCCATTCAGGAGCGAACGGTCACGAAGGTCGGAGACACCAAGGCCGAGCAGGTAGATATTCGCATCGTGGCGGCGACGAATCGTCACCTCCAGGATCAGGTAGACGAGGGGAACTTCCGCGAGGACCTCTTCTATCGACTGAACGTGATCACCCTGACCCTGCCTCCGTTGAGGGAGCGTGGTGATGACCTGTTGCTCATCGCCAGGTATCTACTCGGGCGCCACGGTCAGGCCATGGACATGACACCGCCAGCGCTCTGAGAGCCGCCGTTGTTGGACTGAGACGCGGTCCGAGAGAAGGTCGACTGCAATTCCGCCTCCGCTTCCGCGACGAAGCGCTGGTACTCGCTGCCGGACATGCGGGCGTTGCGAAGGCGGTCGAGGTCGAGGCCCGAGTACGGCTGCAGGAAGAGGTACTCGTACGCTCGAGCCTCCTGGATGACGTACTGCAGGCCGATGTGGCTGTAGGCACGGAGCTTCGCGTCGAAGAAGTCTTGGGTGGCCGCAAGCTGTGCAGCCTGGTCCTGCTCCTGCTCCACCAGCTGAGACGCCCGCGCCGCGCGCCGCCCGAGCAGGTCGCGTCGCTGCTCGCTGTCGTGCTTGGACAGCGCCGCCTCGTAGTACGAGCGTGTCTGCTCCAGCTTGCTGCGGATCAGCGTCACCAGCTGCCGAACCTCCGTCTCGTACGTCGCCGCGGCATCGCCGAGGGCCGTGCTGAAGCTGTCGACGAGGACTTGGTCGTTCAGCATGTCGAGGTCGAGGAAGGACATGTCGAGCTTGGCCAGCGATGCGGAGTCGATCTCGTCCTGGCTCAGCAGCTGCGTGTTGAGGGTGGCG
>CALCNF010000368.1 GCA_937897815.1 uncultured Pseudomonadota bacterium
GATCGCGCCCGCCCCGCCCATCGGTGTGCTGTTGATGAACATCGGAACGCCCGACAGCCCGGAGACGGGAGCGGTTCGGCGTTATCTCAGAGAGTTCCTGAGCGACAAGCGGGTCCTCGACCTGCCGGCGCCGCTTCGATGGATGCTCCTGAACCTCATCATCCTGCCCACGCGCCCTGCGAAGAGCGCAGAGGCGTACCGTAAGGTCTGGGGCCCGCGGGGGTCACCGCTCCTCTACCACAGCCAGGACTTCGCGGGAGCGCTCGCAGAGGAGCTCGGCCCAGGGTTCCGCGTCGAGCTCGGAATGAACTACGGCAACCCCAATGTAAGCGCAGCGTACAGCCGGCTTATCGCGGCGGGCGTCGAGCACATCGTCATCTTTCCGCTGTACCCTCAACTGGCGGCGTCCAGCACGGGCGCGTCCCTCGACCTCGTCTACAAGCTGGCGACCAAGGATTGGTGCCCACCCAACTTCCATGTGGTCGAGCCCTTCTTTGACGACGAGGGCTTCATCAACTCCGCCGTGGCCGAAGCGCGCCCCGTGCTCGAGGCCGAGAACCCCGACCACGTGGTGTTCAGCTTCCACGGGCTGCCCGAGCGGCATATCAAGAAGAGCGACCCTTCGGGGGAGTTCTGCCTGGCGTCGAAAGACTGCTGCGCCTCGATTCGAGCTGAGAACCGTATGTGCTATCGAGCGCAGGCCTATCAGACGGCCCGCCGGATGGCGCACAAGCTCACGCTTCCCGACGGGCGATGGTCCGTCGCGTTCCAGAGCCGCCTCGGACGAACGCCGTGGATTCAGCCCTACACCGATGATCGGCTGCCGGAGCTCATCAAGGACGGCTGCAAGAACGTGGTGGTGGTGTGCGCGGCCTTTGTCGCGGACTGCCTTGAGACTCTGGAAGAGATCGGAATGCAGGCCAAGGAAGACTGGATCGCCGACGGGGGCGAAACGCTAACGCTGGTGCCAGCCGTGAACGCGAGTCCTCGATGGGTGCAGGCTGCGGCTGACCTGGTGAAGCGAGCCGCGCCCGAGGTCCACTAGGCGTCGCCCATCTGCTGGGCCAGATAGTTCTCAAGGCCAATCTGGCGAATGAGCTCCATCTGAGCCTCAAGCCAGTCGACGTGCTCTTCTTCTCCGGCGAGAATTCGCTCGAAGAGGAGGCGAGTTCCGTGGTCCGTCTTCGCGGTGCACAGATCGATAGCCTTCTGGAGCCTCGGGATGGCCATGTTCTCCAGTGCGAGATCCAGCTCGAACTGCTCAAGGACCGTCTCGCCGACGTTCACCTTCCCGAGCTTCTGGAGGTTGGGGATCCCACCGAGAAACAAGATCCGCTCGATGATCTCTTCAGCGTGCTTCATCTCGTCAATGCTCTCATGACGGATGGCCGCATGAAGACGCTCATAGCCCCAGTCACCGCACATCTTCGCGTGGATGAAATACTGGTTGATAGCCGTCAACTCGGCGGTCAAGACGTCGTTCAGAGCGGCGATGACCGCAGGGTCGGTCTTGAGTTTGGCTGCCATAGAGTTCTCTCCCGGTCGCTGAGTGTGCGGCACAAGCCTACACCACAGCACACGGGTAATCGAGCCCTACTTTGGGCCCGCTGAACTCAGGCCTGCTGAGGCTCCTGAACGAGGCTCACGCCCGATCCACCTACCGACTCGGATAGGCTGGGGGCCGCGTCGATCATCTCGCGAACCATCGAATGACAGGCCCCGCAACCGCGTCCAGCACCACACGTGCGTCGTACCTCGCCCAGGGAACGGCATCCTCTCTCGATGCATCCCTTGATCTCCCGGTCGGAGACAGCTTCGCAAAGGCAGACAATCATGGTGGCGGGAACTCCGTAGCGGCCGTTCATTCGACCTTACCGGGCTAATGATACTCAATATCATTATCAGGTCAAGGGCTATCTGAGGCCTCGAGAGTCCCGTCGAGAATGGCGGCGAGCGCGTGTGGATCCGCGAGCGACGCGAACAAGTAATCAGGCTCGTGCGCCCTCAGGTCTTCGGCGGAAGCGCCCCCCGTGCAGACGGCGACACACTCCCCCCCATTGGCATGGGCGGCCTGAATATCCTTCGGGGTGTCTCCGATGATCACGAGCCGACACTCTTCCAGCGGCACACCGAGTCGACTCGCGCCGCGCTCGGCGCCGCGACGAATCAGGGCTGGCCGCTCGGGTGCGTCCGAGCCGTAGCCCCCAAACGCGAAGTGAGGATTGAGCCCGACGCGCTCCAGTTTGATCCTCGCCCCCTCTTCCACGTTGCCTGTTCCCAGGCCAACCGCGACACCCGGCAAGCCCGAGACCTGCTCAAGCACGTCAGTGACCCCCTCGTGAACCGCGTAGACTGGCGCCAGACGGACCTCCTCGCGGAGGACCTGAAGGTAGCGTTCGAGGACCCGCTCGATCACATCCGTGTTCGGGGTGACCCCAAGGCTCGAGAGACCCTGGCCGACGATCACGGGGTCCACCATCCCGCCAAAGGAGAAGGCGAACGGCGCGCTCGGACGCTCAAGCACGTCCGAGACGGCCCTCTCGATAGCCCGGCGGCCCATGCCGCCGGTCGTGATGAGCGTTCCGTCGATGTCGAAGAGCAGGACGGTGGGTTGTCGGTCCACAGGTTCTCCGTTAGCCAGAGCCTTTGAGAGGCTTGCCGCCAGGTCGAACTGCTAGGGCAGCCTCGCTAGCAGCTTTTCGGGATCCTTCTCCAGGGCCTCCGCGCACATCACGTGGCAGGAGTGGACCGTGTAACCTTCCAAATGCGAGGTGTGCTTGGCGTCTCCATACATCCGCAGCATGCACGCGGGACACTTCTCGACGAGCTTGTCCTCCTTCCCGTCGGCCTTATCGGCCTCCGCGAGCTTCGTGAGCGCAGCGGCGCTGAGAGCTTTCGGCGGCTCTGGAGGCGACTCTGGGGATTGCTCTTGAGGCGAGCAGCCCAGAGCCATGGAGGTGAACCAGAACAGGGCGGCCACTGCGGACGAGGTCTTCATGTGTATCTCCTCTACTGCGAAGCGAGCACCCGGCGGAGGTCTCTCCGTCGGGCCCCATCCCGTGTGCGGAGCCTACACGGCCCGGTCACCAGGTCTCAACAACGCGCTTCTTTCGAGGGAAACACCTGAACGGCCCGACTGGAACCGGTCACCAGCGATAGAGGCTAGCCGCACGCAGCCCTTGCTTTGAGGGCCTTACAGGGTCACAATCCCGGCCAGAAACAGGAGCTCTTCATGTCCTACCCGATTCGCCGCCCGGTCCTCTTTATCTGCCTGCTGACGCTCTCTTTGAGCGGGGCCTGCGCGTCTAACTCAGACACGCTGGACGGTGAGGTCGCCGTTGGACAGCCACTGGAGAGCCTCTCCGCGGAGGCCGATGTTCCCGCACGCTTCTCCTGGGTCATCGACAACGAGCTCGCCGCGCTGGCTCATCCCGCGACGGGCCAGGGGCTTGCCTGGAACATCCAGTATCTGCTCGATGCCAACATCAAGACCCTCTTTACCCTGACGCTCACGCCACTGGACCAGTCGATCCTGGGCTCGTACGCGCTGAAGAACGTACACATGCCGGTGAAGGACTTTGCGGCTCCGAGCATGGAGCAACTGCAAGAGTTTGTGACCGAGACGGAGGAGGTGGTCGCCTCGGGTGGCAGCACCGCGATACACTGCGCAGCTGGCATGGGCCGAACCGGCACATTCGCGGCCGCCTACCTCGTGCACAAAGGGATGCCCTCCCAGGAGGCCATCGACAAGGTCCGAGAGCTGCGCCCCGGCTCCATTGAGACGGGCGTGCAGGAAGACGCGGTGCACGACTTCCAGAAGTTCCTGGCTGAGCCAAGGCGCTAGAAGCTTGGCTCGCTCGCCTACGGTGCGCGAACCCATCCGGGCTGTCGTCGAGTGAGTGCGCGACGTCCCAGGCACCTGTCTCTCTCGATCGCGCCCGCGCTCATCGCTCTGTCGCTGGCCGCTTGCGCGGACTCGAGCCAGCCTGCTCAGCCTGCCGGTCCAGGGGATGTAGCCGACGTCGTAAGCGCCGCGGACGTCCCCATGGCGCCCTCGGACAGCGCGACGCGACTCGATGACACGACTCTCTCGAGCGACGTGGAGACGGGACCGAGCCCCGACCCCAACCCTGGCCCCGAGTTTCCGGCCGAACTGGAGAGCGACCTCCTCGAGATTCTCTCCTCCGAGTTTGACGGCCTGGCGGCTCCAGGAGCGACCCTCACCGTGGTCCTTCCTGGATTTCGTCGCATGGAGACGGCCATAGGCAAAGGCCGAGAGCAGACGCCGACGGACATGGTCATCGGGGACCGCATGAGGACGGGGAGCGTGACCAAGACGTTTGTGACCGCTGCGACCCTGCAGCTTGTTGAGGAGGGCGTCATTGGACTCGATGACCCTATCGACCTGTGGGTGAAGGACTACAGCATGGGCTCCGGCGTGACCCTGCGACGGCTGCTCAATCACACATCTGGGGTCCCCAACTACACCGATGATCCGAGCTTCGTGAGCAAGGTATTCGGTCACGGTGAGCCCCAGGACGTGATCGACTTTGCCCTTGAGATGGGCATGGCCTTCAGCCCCGGGGACGGGTTCATCTACTCCAACACGAACTTCTACTTCCTGGGCCTGATGCTTGAGTCCGTCACTGGCCAGCCTGTCCATGACGTACTGCGAGCCCGGTTTCTCACGCCGCAGAATCTCGACGACACCTTCTTCGAGGGCGCAGAGACGATCGATGGGACCTACGTCGAGGGGTATCTCGCGGGCGCCCCCGCACCGCTGACCGACATGTCATGGGCCTGGGCTGCGGGAGCGATCGTCTCGGATGGGTCAGACCTGTGTGCCTGGCTTCAGGAGCTCTATCGGGGGGAGGTTCTGAGCCCCGCCCATCGCTCCTTCATGATGACACGTACGA
>CALCNF010000369.1 GCA_937897815.1 uncultured Pseudomonadota bacterium
AGAAGGACTCGATCACCGCGTTGAACTGGAAGTCGACCAGGTTGACGACCAGCTGGGTGAAGACGATGAGCGCGACCATCCACTTCAGGTAGGGGCTCTCACCGACCACCTTGAGTCCCTCTCCAAAGGCGACGCTCTTGGCGCTGCCCATGCGCTCACCCGACGCGCTCCCAAGCAGCCGATCGACGCCTCGACAAAGGAACGCCGCGGCGAGAAGGATCGGCACGATGAGCCAAAGGGCCTCCGAGGTGCCCTTCTCCTGGGCGACCAGCCCCACGAGGAGGTTGCCGCTCATGGCGCCCATGGCCCCAACGGCGCAGAAGATCCCATAGAGCCACTTGGCCCGACTCGTCGGCACCACCGTGTTCGCGAAGCTCCAGAAGATCTCGACCAGGACGACCACGTACACGTCCTTCCACACATAGAGCGCGAAGACCGAGCCCGGGATCTCGGCCTGAATAGCCAGCTGAATGAGGATCAGCACGACCGCGCTCAGGCCCGCGGCGCGTCCGAAGAGGCTCACGAGGCCCACTCGGGCGACCACGCGGTTGTAGGCCAGGACGACCAGGAAGGCGGTCACGCCCACCGCGAGCCAGACCCAGGGGAGCCCCTCGCTCGTGTAGGTCTCCAAGAACAGGGATTCCACCGCCGGCCGCGCCACCTCGTAGCTGGCCAACACGAGGAACGCCAGACCTGCGAGGCCGATCAGACCCAAAAGCGGAACGGGCGTGGCGTCACGGTCAGAGCTCAAGGCTCACCCCTCTCAGCGAGTTCTAGGGCTTCACGATGGACCGGATCGCCAAAAGAAGAAAGGACGCCCGACGCACCCCATCCTACAATGGAGGCCCCTCGGACCGAGGAAACCCCATGACTGAGCCCGTCTTCGAGACCGAGCGCCTGACCATACGACGCTGGTCCAACTCCGACATCCGCCGGGTGCTTGAGATCTACAGCCACCCCGAGGTCACCGAGCACCTCCCCGAGTGCGCGGTCGCGACCCTGGACGAGGCCGAGACGTTCCTCCAGCGTCGACTCGCCTCCTACGCCCGTTATGGTCCTGGCTACGGCGTCTGGGCCGCCGCCCGAAAGGTCGACGGCCTCGTCGTGGGCACGGTCATGCTCAAGCACCTTCCGGGAGACGGCGGCGCGCTGACCGAAGACGTCGAGGTCGGCTGGCACCTCGGTCGGGAGTCCTGGGGCATGGGCTACGGGACCGAGATGGCGCGCGGGGCGCTCTCTCATGGTTTTCTTCACCAAGGAGAGTCCTCAATCCTCGCCGTGACCGAGGCGGAGAACACCCGCTCCCTGGCGGTGATGGAGCGTCTCGGAATGGTTCATCGAGGGATCACTCGCGCCTACTACGGGCAGACATGCGTGCTCTATGAGATGACCGCCGAGCGGTGGGCCGCCCTCACCTCCGCGGTCTAATCGCGTGGCCAGGGATCCGCGAGGGCGGGGTCCTCGACCATCTCCCAGTCCGTGAGCGCCCTCAAGAAGGCCTCCAGGTCTTCCGCCTCCTGCTCCGAGATCTCGAAGCCGCGCACGAGATCGGACTTATGGGGATTGTCGCGCCCATCGCCCGGGTTGGGCCCGCCCAGAACCTCGCGACCACCCGCCGCGTAGTTTCGAATCACGTCGGCGAGCGAGGCCCCCGATCCGTCATGGTAGTACGGCCCCGTGAGCTCTATGTTTCGCAATGTGGGAGTTCGAAAGCGACCCCGGTCCTCCTGGAGCCCTGTGACCTCAAAGCGCCCCTGATCACGCTCCGGGTAGGCGCCCTGACCATCCACGTCATACAGACCGATGTTGAACCACCCGTGGCGCGCGACGATCTCGCCCTCCTCGGTAGGCTGGTCCAGATCAGGCCCGGCGTGGCAGCTGCCGCAGCGCAGCCGGTGACTAAAGAACAGCTCCAGACCCCGTCGGGCAGCAGCGTCCAGAGCGTCCTCCTCCCCGGCCACATACCGATCGAACGGAGAGGTCTGACTCACCAGCGTCCTCTCGAACGCGGCGATGGCCTCCGAGAGGCGCTCGAGCGTGAACGGGTCCTCGCTCTCGGGAAAGGCCTCGTGGAAGAGGCGTTCATAGATGAGATCGGAGCGGAGCTCATCAAGCGCCGCGTCCATCTGGTTGGCCATCCCCATCTCGACCGGGTGCTCCCCCATCAAGGGAATCAGCAGCTGCTCCTCCAGGGAGTCCGGCGCGCCGGCACCCCAGGTCAGCGCCTCTCGACGGCCGACGTTGGTCAGGGTCAGGGTGTTTCGGTGGTGGACCTCGTCGGTGCTTCCGACCGCGCGAACGAAGCCGTCCGTAAAACCGAGAGCGGGCTCATGACAGATCCCACAGGACCGATTCCCCTCGACCGAGAGCCGGCGCTCATAGAACAGGTGCCTGCCCAGCTCGACCTTCTGGACCGCTGGATCCGGTGGCTGGTCTCCCGAGGCTCCCTGGCACGCGCCCGAGAGGCCCCCGATCAGAACCAGAGCCGCGATCAGTCCAGGGGCAGATCGACGGCCGCGAGCCATACCTCGCCTCCGGGCTCACCCCTGAGCTCCATGGTGAAGCCGCCCCACTTGTGGAACTTCGTGCGCTCCTCGATCACTTGCTGCTCGGAGCACGGCGCCGCGTAGCTGAGCTCCTGCACGACCTCGGCCTTGTCGTCCGGATCATGGAGGATGATCTCCACCCCCTCCAAGGTGAAGAGCGCGATCACGACCTGCCAATCAGGCACCTCCAGGGTCACAAAACCCGTGCCGCTCTCCGGGAGCGTGATCGCGTACCCCGTCTCATGGCTCGGCACGATCAGCTGTTGACCGGCCTCGGCGGCCGTGAGGCCGGCGACGGGGTTGCTCTTCTCACCTTCAAGGAGGGCGCATCCCATCTGCGCAAACTCATCGTCGGGACCCAGCCCAAGGACAACACCCGCGTCGTCCTCAACCGTGACGTCGTCGGGCGCGGCAGAGGCGGTGTCAGGCGCGCCGGCCGCCGCGTCTTGAACGCTCGAATTCCCGGCGTCTGCGACAGGCGCCGTAGAGCTTGAGTCTGCCTTCTCATCGGCGCACGCGCCCATGAACAAGCTCAAAGAAAGTATGCTGACCCATGTACTCAGGATGCGCATAAGAGACCCGCCTTTGTGATTGGCGGGCAGTGTAGGGAACAGCCTCGCCGAGCGCAATGTCCGTAGGTTGTGAGAACGGAAGCGGCGGCCGCCGGGTGACAGGCTGCCCCCGCGCGCGCTAGGGTTGCGAACCATGTATCGAATCCGAAAGAGCATCGACGTCGACTTCGCGCACCACGTACGCGGGCACCGCGGTGCCTGCATCAACATTCACGGGCACACCTGGAAGTTCGAGGTGCTGCTGGAGTCCGACGAGCTGGACGCGGATGGGTTTGTGGTCGACTTCAAGCACCTCAAGCAGCGCGTTCTCAAGCCTTGTCATGACCTTCTCGATCACGGTCTCGCGATCGGTCCCGACACGTACGAGGACGTGAAAGAGGATCTCGCGCGCGTAGGAGCCGACCTCGTCGCGAGCCGGGAGCGCGTGCATGGCGAGCCCATGCCGACCGAGGAGACCCCGATGGAGATCGCCGGCGCGATCGCGCGCTACCCCGGGGGAATCAAGGTAATCGTCTTCCCCTTCGCCCCGACGAGCGAGCTCATGGCCCGCTGGCTCTGGCAGGCGGCTCGAGATGGGCTCGCCCCCGTGGCTCCCCAAGTTCGCGTAGCGTCCGCCCGGGTCTACGAGACCCTGCACCCCGTCGAGGCGGTCGCCGAGTACACGCCCTGAGGTTCGAGGAGGCCGTTGTGTCCAGCATCGTAGAGCTCGCGGCCCGACAGCTGGTCGCCTACAACGACTCCGATCTGAACGCCTTTTGCGCCTGTTACCACCCCGAGGTCGTGGTCCTCGACTGCGATGAGCAGATCGTGGTCGGGATCGAAGACTTCAGGGAGCGCTACCGAGGCCTGTTCGAGGGCTTTGAGTTCGGCGCGGAGGTGACCCAGCGCCTCGACGCCGGCGACCACTGCGTCGACTACGAGACATGGTGGCGTATCGATCCTGGAACGGGCGAGCGAAGTCAGGGCGTCGTCCTGGTGCGATACACCCTCAGGGATCAAACGATCGGCTGGGTTCAGTTCTTCAGGGAGTGAGGGAAGAGATGAAGCTCTACATGGTGGCGGACATGGAGGGAGCGACGGGCATCACCCATCGCGACCAGCTGATGGAGACCGGCGGCAAACGGTACTGGGATGGCTGCAAGCTCCTGACGGGAGACATCAACGCGGTGATCGAGGGCGCCGTGAGCGAGGGCGTGACCGAGGTCCTCGTGAGTGAGGGCCACGCGAACATGCGCAACGTCCTCGTCGACGAGCTTCATCCAGCCGGACGGGTGCTGCGCGGACCCGCCCGCTGGGACGTAAAACCCCTGTGCCAGGTGGGAGCCGCCGACGCGTCCTACGACATGGGCGTCTTCGTGGGCTTTCACAGCCGGGCAGGCACCCCCGGTGGGCTGCTCTGCCACACCTGGGCGAGCGCCGTGGTCCACAAGCTCTCCATCAACGGGGTCGAGGTCGGAGAGACCGCCATCAACGCGGCGATACTCGGTGATCTGGGCATCCCGATCGGCCTGGTATGCGGAGGAGATGATCTGGCCCGGGAGGCCCGCTCGGATCTGGGCGAGGTGGAGTGCGCCATCACCAAGGACGTCCTAGGTTTCGACATCGCGGTCTGCCCGGGACCGAAGAAGACACTGCCCATGCTCCGGGAGGCGGCCGCCCAGGCCGTGCGGCGCCATCGGGAAGGTGCGTTTGAACCCTATCGAGTCGAGGGCCCGGTGACGATCACCGTGGAGGTCTTGAGTGACGCCCAGGCACGGCGGATGGTACTCACAGAGGGCTTCGAGCGGGTCGAGCGACGGGTGCTCACCTGCCGCGGGGAGAGCGCGACAGCGGCCCTATCCCTCGCCTGGAGAGGCATCCAGGAGGTCTTCCATAAACCCGACTCCTGGCTCCAATAATGTCCACGACAGTCCTGCTCGCGCTTACGATGATGCTCACGGCGGCGCCGGGAGACTGGCCCCAGTGGCTGGGCCCCGAGCGCAACGGGGTCTCCCAGGAGACCGGCCTGGCCAAGTCCTGGTCCAAGAGCGGACCACCCGTCCGCTGGAAACGGGAGCTGGGAGATGGGCTCTCGGGCATGTCCATCGTCGGCGATAAGCTCTACACCATGTACTCGGTGAAGCGGACCGAGTTCGTCGCCTGCCTCGACGCCAACACAGGCGAGACCATCTGGAAGCGCTTCGTCGGAGACGCCATCTCCGACCACATGGGCTCAGACGGGCCGCGGTCGACCCCCACGGTCTCCAACGGCGTCGTGTACGCGCTGTCCTCACAAGGCATGGTCGTCGCGATGGACGCCCTGACGGGCAAGGTGAACTGGCGACGCGAGCTCACGAGCCAGTACAAAGCGACCGTCCCCAAGTGGGGCTACTGCCAGTCGCTTCTCGTTCATAACGGCAAGGTCTACGTCGACCCGGGCGGTGAGAGCGGCCACGCGCTCATGGCCTTCGACGCCAAGACCGGTGAAGTGGCCTGGAGCACGGGCTCCTACAAAGCGGGCTACTCCTCACCGGTCGCGGCCAAGTTCGGCGGGGTCGATCAGGTGCTGTTCTTTATGGGCAAGGGCCTGATCTCGGCGGACGCAGGGTCCGGCAAGGTCTTGTGGGAGGTCCCCTGGGAGACGAGCTACGACGTAAGCGCCGCCACGCCGCTGATCATCGACTCCGAGCGCTTCTTCATCTCTACGGGCTACGGCACGGGAGCCGCGCTGTTCAAGATGGAGAGCGCCGGCGGCAAGTCCACGCCCAAGGTCCTCTGGCGTGAGAAGACCATGAAGAACAAGATGTCGACCTCCGTCCGCATTGGAGATCACCTCTACGGCTTCGACGAGGCCCGACTGGCCGCGGTCTCACTGGAGACCGGCGAGAAGCGCTGGAGCCACCCCGGCTTCGACCGAGGCACGGTGATCGGCGCGGCTGACCAGCTCTATGTCCTCGGGGAAGAGTGCACCCTGGCTCTGGTGGAGGCGAGCCCGACGGGCTACGTCGAGCGAGGCCGAAAGAAGGTCCTGGGGGAGCTCTGCTGGACGGTGCCCAGCCTGTCTCAAGGCCGACTTTTTGTGCGAGACATCTCGCACATCATGAGCCTCGATGTCTCCGCAGGGGCACAGAAACGCTGAGGATTCTCGCCGCGGTTCTGATTGACCCGCTAGCCCAGGGGTTCTACGCTCCCGGATGGTCCCCATGCCCCCCACGAGGTACACCATGCGCGCGCTCATCCTGATCCTGTCACTTTTCATGATTTCGGCTTGTGCTGAAGAGTCGACGGTCGATCAGACCGCCTCCGGAGGCACCGGCCTCGGGGGCAAGCTCGATGAGGGAGCGGCGGGAGACACGGTCAGCGGCGCCGATACGGTCGTCGACTCGGACGTGGTCGCCGGGGACACCGTGGTCACGTCAGGCGACACGATCCTCACGGGAGACACCCTGGTCGAGACGGACGCCGACGAGCCCATCGATGACATGTGGTCTGTCGCTCGAGACGTCACGGTCCACCGTGTGGTCTTTCCTGAGGGGAGCCCCGTACCCGAGTCCTACGACTATCCCAACTCGGGTGGGGTCGGCTTCAGCCTCGGCGGCACCGAGTTCTGGCAGAAGTGGTCAGGCGGTGAGAACCCGACCTACTCCTTTAGCGACGGCTCGGACAACGGTAAGCGCTGCATGTACGCGAGCGCGCGGCGCTGGGAGGCCATCATGGCCGTGGTCCCCGAGTCTCTGGTGAAGCTCCGAGAGGAGAGCAACTGGGGAGGCTCGTTCTTCAACTGGAACGACGACTACTCCAACGACTCCTGGGGAGACGGCAACGGAGCCCGCCTGTGGGCCTGGCGCACGAGCCTCGTGAAGTGGATCAGCCAGACCAATAACGACGGCTCCTGCTACCTGCCCACCCTGCAGATGGTCGAGGCCCTCGCGGCAGACTGCATCGAGCGAGCCGAGAGCTCAGAAGGTGAGATTCAGGGCTGCAGCGCGAAAGAGCCAGACCCCTTCGATTAGGCGTCCAGCAGCTCCAGCAGCGCCTCCGCCGGGCGCCCGATCACCGCGCGATCACCGACGACGCCAATGGGCCGCTGCAAGAGTCGGGGGTTCTCGGCCATGAGACCGATGAGCTCATCATCGGACTCTGTGCCCGTCAGCTCGGCCTTCTTCGCGTCCCGACCGCGCAAGACCTCCCTCGGGCCGCAACCCAACTTACCGAGCACCTCCCGAATCTCAGCCTCGGTCAGAGGCTCCTTGGTGTACTCTCGGTAGGTGTGCTCCACGCCGCGCTCCTTGAGCAAGGCGACCGCCTTGCTACAAGCGCTTCAGGTTCGGGTGCAGATCAGCCACATGGGTCACCTCCTCAAGATGACATGGGAGGCCAAGAGTAGCGCATCTAGACGGCGATACCTGAGGGATTTCATGCTCTGCGGTAGAATTTTCGACGAGTTTGACGTTCATCCCGAAAGATCCATGGAAGCGTCCCCATCCCCCCCTCCTGGAGAACCCTGAGCATGTACCGACTCACCTCACAGCCCTGCTTGCTCCTCAGCGCCCTGCTGCTCTTCTCTCTCGCCGCCTGTGGTGACACCGACGACGGCTCGGTCGAGACAGCCGCGGACGCCACCGTCTCCGACATCGTGGACGACGCGAGCGGAGACATCACGAGCGGTGACATCGTGACCGTGGACGCCGCTCCCGACGGCGCCCAGGACGCCGGACCCACCCCGACAGACCTGGGCTCGGTGCCAGAGCCCGACCTGGTCATCGTTCCCGGAGAGGACTCGGATGGAGACGGAATCACCGATGAAGATGAGCTGGACATCGTGGGAACCGATCCCGACGACGCGGACTCCGATGACGACGGGCTCATCGACGGCGATGAGCTGACCTTCGGGAGCAACCCGCTGCTCAAGGACTCCGATGGCGACGGACTCGAAGATG
>CALCNF010000370.1 GCA_937897815.1 uncultured Pseudomonadota bacterium
CTCGGTGGATGATCTTCTGGGCATGCGCCTCTGCGAGCGACATGCAGACGCCCTGCATGATCTTGGCGACGCGCGAGGGGGCCATGGGCGCCTCGTCACGAATGGCGTCCGCCAACTCCCGCCCCCTGAGGAGCTCAAGAGCCAAAAAGAGCTCGCCCTCCTCGGTCTCACCGAAGTCGAAGAGACGAACCGTGTTGGGGTGCGCCAGGCGGCTGGTGGCTACGGCCTCACGCCGGAAGCGCTTGACCAGCAGGTCGCGGACCCTCGGGTCTTTGGCGCGGTCTGGGCGCAGGACCTTCACAGCGACAGGCCTGTCTACTGCGATCTGGGTCGCCGAGTAGACGGCGCCAAAGCCGCCCTCACCCAGCTTCGAGTTGATCTGGTAAGCGCCCTTGAAGACCTGGCCAACAAGCGGGTCGTCATCCGGATAGGTGAGCGGCTCGGTTGCCACCATCTCCTCAGAGACAGCTTCCGTGGCCATTGTCGCTTCTGCGCCGTCGATTTCGTCAGACATCAGCTGCCCCTCATCTCCTTCGTTCACGGCTCAAACGCCGCCTGAACGGGCGAGATCGGTGACAGTCTTACCTGAAGACACAGTGGACGCAAGAGGTTGTCACCCTACGGGTGTCGAGGCTGGAGGCGTGGCGCCCGCGCGCGTGCTACGCTGCGCGCGAGGAGGTGCCATGAAAACCAGAGCCCTGGTATTCGGAGCGACCGGGTATACGGGACACCACATCGTCCAGCGGCTGACCGCCGGTTCAATCGCCACGGTGGCCCATGTTCGAGCCGACTCACCGCGAGGTGAAGAGTGGGAGGGCCGCTTCCGGAGCTATGGCGCCGAGATCTCACGAGCCTCATGGGAGGCCAGCGAGATCTCCAGCTTGGTCAAGGACGCAGCACCGACCTGGATCTTCGCGCTCCTTGGCACGACTCGAGCGAGAAAGAAGGACCTCTTGGCCCGCGGAGAGGATGGCGCCCAGGAGACCTACGAGGCCATCGACCGGGACCTGACGCTCATGGCGCTTGAGGCCGCAGCGGGGCTCGACTCCAGGCCGCTCTTCGTCTACCTGAGTTCCCTGGGCGCGAACGTCTCGGCTCGCCTCCCCTACCTCAAGGTCCGAGGCGAGGTTGAGCGGCGGATCGCGGAGAGCGCCCTACCCCATGTGATCGCCCAGCCTGGCTTCATCACAGGCGCCGATCGCCCAGAGTCACGGCCCATGGAGCGCGTCGGCGCCGTGCTGTCCGACGGCGCCCTGAGCGCCCTCGCGGCGGTGGGCCTCCGCGGTCCGCACGCCAAATGGGCATCCCTGTCCGGCGACCAGCTGGCCGCTGGCTTGATCGCGGCGGCCAGAGACGCAGGCAGCGAGAGCTCGACGACCTTGGAGCCGCCAGCGCTTCGCCAGCTCGCCGCCGGCTAGAAGGCGGCTTGACCCGGGCTCCGCGGGAACGGGATCACGTCCCGAATGTTCTGCATTCCAGTGCAGAACATCACGGCACGCTCAAACCCCAACCCGAAGCCCGCATGAGGGGTCGCGCCGTAGCGATTGAGATCGAGATACCAGGAGTAATCCTCCGGCTCGAGTCCATCTTCACGGATACGCGCCTCAAGCTGGTCGAGACGGTGCTCACGCTGGGAGCCACCGATGATCTCCCCGATTCGGGGGACGAGCACGTCGAGGGCCGCCACGGTCTTCCCGTCATCGTTCCCGTACATGTAGAAGGCTTTGATGTCCTTCGGGTAGCCGGTCACCATAACGGGCTTCTTGAAGTGGGTCTCGGTCAAGAACCGCTCGTGTTCGGTCTGGAGGTCAACGCCCCAGGAGACGGGAAACTCAAAGCGCTCGCCTGAGGCCTCGAGGATCTGAATGGCGTCTGTGTAGCTGATGCGCTCGAAGACCTGGCTGCGCGTCGACTCGAGGGTCTGAATCAGCGTCTTATCGACGAAACGCCCGAGGAAGTTCAACTCGGCCTCGTTCTCCTCGAACACGGCGTCCACCATCGCCTTCAGGTAGTCCTCGGCCAAATCCATGTCGTCGTGGATATCCGCGAATGCCATCTCCGGCTCGATCATCCAAAACTCGGCGAGATGGCGACTCGTGTTCGAGTTCTCGGCGCGAAACGTCGGCCCAAAGGTGTAGACGCGACCCAGGCCATACGCGAGCGCCTCAGCGTTGAGCTGACCCGATACCGTCAACATGGCTGAACGACCGAAGAACGGCTCGTCACCGGACGTCTTCACCTCAAACATCTCACCCGCGCCCTCACAGTC
Source organism: uncultured Pseudomonadota bacterium (assembly GCA_937897815.1). GTDB lineage: Bacteria > Myxococcota_A > UBA9042 > PHBI01 > CALCNF01 > CALCNF01. Next base: position 2,270 of record CALCNF010000370.1, read on the forward strand.
GCTCGCCGTGATGATCGGAGTGTGCACGTAGTGGAACGATCGATCGGAGAAAAAGCGATGGGTCGCCATCGCGAGGGTGGCTCGGATTCGGAACACGGCGCCGAAGGCGTTTGCCCGAGGCCGGAGATGCGCGATGGAGCGCAGAAACTCGAAGGTGTGCCCCTTCTTCTGGAGGGGATACGTCTCACCGTCGGCCAGGCCAAGAACCTCAATGGACTTGGCGACGAGCTCGACCCGCTGCCCCTTTCCCGGTGACTCCACGAGCTCACCGGTCACGCAGACGCTGGCGCCGGTCCCAACGGGCTCAAGCACCTCGGCGACCCCATCCAGCTCGGAGGGCAGCACAACCTGCAGGTTCGTGATGATCGAGCCGTCGTTGAGCGCGAGGAAGCTGACGGTCTTGGAGTCTCGCTTCGTGCGGACCCAGCCTCGGGCTTCGTAGGTCTCGCCGACGACGCCCTCTTCCAGGAGCCATCGAAGGGTGGGCTTCATGTTGCTGGCCATGGTGCTTCCTTGTGGTGTTCGAGGGCGAAGAGCCGACGCCCTGGATGGACGTTCGTACAACCGCGCTCGTTCATCCGCAAGGATCCTCGGTCAGGGGGCGTGCGCCGTCTCCTCCACGACCTCGTCCTGGGGCTCCAGCACGTAAGCGCTCATCGCGCTGGAGAAGATCGGCGCGGCCGCGCTGCCACCCGTGCCGTGGATCGAGCGCCCGTCGTCGTGCCCGACCCACACAGCCGCCACGAGGCGCGCTGGTCCCGTCGTGTATCCGACGAACCACGCGTCGCCACGCTGATTGGTGGTCCCGGTCTTGCCTGCCACCCCGACGCCTCGGACCTGACCGCGTCGCCCGGTCCCATCCGTGACGGCGCTCCGCAAGAGGCGGGTGAGCTGGGTCGCCACCTTACGTTCGACGGCTTGCCGCCGCTCCGATCGCTCTGCGTGAACCACCCGCCCCGAGGGGTCCTCGACCCGCCGGATCACCACGGGATCGGCAAACCCTCCGTCATCGGCGAGCGTGGCGTAGGCGTTCGCCATCTCGATCGGCGTCACCTCAGCGCTCCCGAGGGCCGCCGTGAGGTTCGAGGGTATCGGTGACCGCACGCCTGCGCGGCGCGCGAAGTCGGTCATCTTGGCGACACCGACCTTCTGAAGTGCCTGCACCGCGATCACGTTCAAGGACCGCTTGAGGGCCTCTGCGACCGAGACCTGCGAGCCGTCGTGTTCCCCATTGGAGTTTCGAGGCCTCCAGGGCCCACTGGCGCCGCGGTAGGAGATCACGCGGTTCGGGTAGGTGGTCGTCGGGCTGAACCGCCCGTGGGTAAAACCAGCACCGTAGACGAAGGGCTTGAAGATGCTCCCAGCCTGCCTGCGAGCCTGGACCGCTCGGTTGAATGACGACGCACCGAAATCCTTGCCGCCGCTGATCGCGAGGATCTCCCGGGTGCGCGCGGACATCAGGACCACGGCCGCCTGGGGAGAGGCCTCAATGGTCCCGAGGTGCTCAACCAGGGCCTGATTGACGGCGGCCTGCGCCTCCCGGTCCACCGATGTGTAGATCCGAAGACCGGCGGTCTTGAGTCGCTCGCCTCCCAGCGCATCCTTTAAGCGCCTTCGCACCAGGTCCACGGCCCAACGATGAGCCGCGATCTCCGACATGGCCTGAGGTTCAGACGGCACGACCCGGCCACGACCTCGACGCTCTGCTTTGGCATCGATGTAGCCCTCACGCTTCATGCGCTCGAGGACGCGATCCCGGTTTTGCGTTGCGCGCACGGGCGCGACGATTGGATTGCGGCGAACAGGGGCCGGAACCATCGACATGAGCAAGGCGGCGTCCGCCGCGTCGAGCTCGCCGACCGACTTCCCGAGATAGAAGCGAGCGGCCTCCGCCACACCGTATCGTCCATGGCCAAAATAGATCTGATTCAAGTAGAGCTCGAGGAGCTCATCCTTGGAGAGATGTCGCTCCAGATGCATCGCGAGGAGCGCCTCCTTGAGCTTCCGCTTCAGGCTCTTCTCCTGGGTCAGGTAGAACGACCGGGCCACCTGCTGGGTGATGGTCGAAGCCCCCTGGGAGAACTTCCCGTCTCGAAGGTTCACCCACATGGCGCGAACGATCCCCAGGTAGTCCAGTCCCGCGTGGTCGTAGAAGTCCCCGTCCTCAGCCGCGACCGCCGCCTGTTTCATGATCGTGGGGATGCGGTCACCCGGGATCACGGTCCGACGCTCCTTGAAGAACTCACCGATCACCACGCCGTCCTGACTGTAGACTCGGCTCACCTGCTTGGCGGTGGCGCGATAATCCGCGACAGAGAGGACATCTGGGAGGCTCGCCTCCATGCCCGCCAGCACCCCGCGCAGGACGAGCGTGCCAATGATCAGCAGCAGCCCAACCAGGATCAGGGCTGCTCTCAACCAGCGCCAGAGCCGACGGGGCTGCGCTTCAGTGTCCGTGGTACCCACCTGCTCAGCCTAGCAGTGAGCAATCACGGGTCCAGAAAGCCTACTCGGAGACGCACCCGAAGAGGATGGACTTCACCTGGCCCGGGATCTCACAGGAGTTCCCAGTGCGTGACCAGGCCCACTTCCCGGCGAAGACGTCGATCCGGGTCTCGTCCCCGGGTGCGGTGCGCGTGCAGGGAACCACGACCTTCGGAACCTGGGCCCCGTCCACGGTCTCAAACTCCAGCATCTGCGTCTCAAGATGGCCATCGATGAGCACCTCTGCGCGATCGACTTCGCCCAGACAGCTGGGCTCCAGCGCGAGCTCGTACGAACACCAGTCATCGCCGCAGCCTGCCCCTTCCTCGCTACAGACACAGGCCTCCGTCTCAGAGATGGGCAAGACAGAGTCGTCACACGCGGCGAGCGCGAGCGCAGCAGCGACCAATAGAACCGGCAAGAGGCTTCTCATAGTGAGAGACGATCGCGCCGAACTCGTCGTCTGTCAAACCTCCTGAGGTCCCGTCTGTCTCCATGGGGGAATGCGCGAGCGCGGCGGGACGTTGCTCGTGCCAGGAGCCCGGTGCTACGCTCTTCGCGTATCCTCATACGGAGGTCTCCCTGAACATCGCCCGCCCCTTAGCCGCCCTCGTGGCGGTCCTCTTGCTCGCGCCCCCTCAGACGGCGCACGCCCAGGACATGTGGCCTGCGCACGGATGGGACTGCACCGACACGGCGTTTGGAGAGGCAGAGGCGAGCCTTGATGTCGTCGCGCGCTGCGTTCGCTTGTGGGAGGCCTACCGAGACATCGCGCTCACCAGCCCGGATGAGCGACGCCGCGCCATCAAGGCCATGGAGAGGCTGTACCTTGAGGGCACCGACCGGGACGCTCACCTGGCGCGCCATGCGCTCAACCGACTGGGCGTGGCCAACCTCCCGAGCCGTAAGGACGCCATGCTGCGCGCGGAGCACAAGCGACGGAGCGCCGCGACGTCGGCCAGCGCAGGGGAAGTCGTCGAGGGCGCGCCAGCGTCCACGGGGCGATGCGCGGTCCCCGCGCCGAGTCGAAGCGAGAAGGTGGCGGCGAAGCGCTCCGTCACGGCCGGAAAGCGAGCCCTGAAGCGAAAGAAGAACCGCAACGCTATCGGCATTCTGCAGGCGGCGGTCGACTCAGCGCCAGGCTACGCGCCCGCTCGGTACTACGCCGCTGTCGCCTATGCGCTC
>CALCNF010000371.1 GCA_937897815.1 uncultured Pseudomonadota bacterium
AGTTCAAGGCGATCGACTCGTTTGTGCTCTCCGCGGACCACCCCGTTCTGGTTGGACAGTTTCTAGCCAGTGAGCACGCGCCGAACACCTATGTCGGCACCTGCCAGGAAGCGTTCGCTGGATTCGGGACGTGCTCACACACCGGAGAGCCCTGCTCCACCCTGCTGGGTGACTCGGATTGTGGCGACTCGGTTGAGCCGGGAGACGCCGGAATCGGCGACCCTGCCTTCATCCTGAGCGCGCCCATCGAGCAGCTTCGAGACGACTATGTGTTCCTCGCCCCCGATAAGTACGCCCAGGACTACGTGAGCATCTACGCCGATATGGCGACCTCGATCACCCTCGATGGGCAGTCCATCGACGGGCTCGATTGGGAGACGATCGCCCTGGGATGGCGCCAGCTCACCATCGAGGTTCAGGACGGAGTCCACCGCATGGAGGGGACCGCGCCCTTCGGCGTCACCGTGCACGGGTATGACGAGTACGTAAGCTATGGCTACCCGGCTGGCCTGAACGTCACGAACCTGTCCTCGCCCTAGAGGCAGGAGGAGGCGCGGCGTTAGTTCAGGGCCTCCAGCCTCAGGCTGGCCTCTTCGCGGAGGTCGGCGATGCGCTCCTCGACGAGCTTCATCAGCTCACCCTTGGAGGCCTCGTCATAGCCGACGGTCGAGATGGGCTCCCCTACGACCACCACGGCCGGGCCTGCGCCCTGAATCATGATTCCGGGCGGCATCACCTGTCGGGTGCCCGCGATGCCGACGGGTACGATAGGGACCCCGCCGCGCACGGCCATCACAAAGCCGCCCTTCTTAAAGGCGCCAAGGGCTCCATCCTGCGTCCGTGTCCCCTCGGGAAACACCAGGACGTTCTTGCCGGCGCGGATCATCTCCGTGGCGCGGCCGATAGAGGCGAAGGCCTTCTTCTGATTGGAGCGATCGATGGGGATCATCCCAGCGGACCACATGGCCCAACCCAGGAACGGGATTCGAAACAGGCTCGCCTTGGCGATGAAGCGCACCGGATACGGGGAGACGTTCATCATCAGGGGAGGGTCGAGGTGGCTCTCATGGTTGGGCATGAAGATCACGCCCGTGTCGCCGGGGATCAGCTCTCGACCCACGATCTCCAAGCGGCCCAAGCCCCCACCCTTGCAGATGAAAAAGCCCCAGATCTTCATGAGAGGCCAGAAGACAAACCCTCGCTTGTCGAACAATCCGACTACCGTGATCATCGAGGCCACCACGAGGGTGACCATCGCGGCCACCGAGTAAGCCCGGAACGTTCGCAGTGTCTTGATCATGGCTGGGCTATATCAAAAGTTCGGAGCGTTTCCCAAACCTGTATCCACACGGGATGACCAACAAGAACGGACGGGGTAGCCTACGTCTATGAAGAAACACCTCATTCCCCTGATTATGCTCTGCGCCATCGCGTTCTCTCCCGCCTGTGACTCCGATTCGGGAGGCGGTGGATGCCTCGATCCTGGCCAGGTGACCTTCGGAGCTGAGCAGGGCGCTGATCTGTGCACCGGCGAGGTGCTCCCGGGCTCCCACGCTACGGACCTCTGGGCGGTCGATGGCGGAGGGAAGCTCGCCTTCATGAGCGGCGGCGACAGCGCACCCAAGCCTCGGCCCGTAAGCTGGTTCAACCCAGGCGGCTATCAGAAGGCCTATGAAAGCCTGGCCATGGTGCCCTCCAGCGCGGCGGATCTACCCACCGACCCCATCGGCATCACGCTCCAGAAGGCAAAGGAGGGCGGGGGCTTCATCCTCATGCGCTCGGATGGCAGGTGGGTGAAGGGCTGGTTCGCCAGCCTCACCGCTACCCAGGTCACCGTGCAGTTCGCTCCCCTGGAGTTTGATTCGCCCTGAGCCAAATGAGGGCGGCTGGGACGTCAAACCTCTGACGAATCAGCGTCATATGACCGGCGCCCGCGCCTCGCCACCTCAGAAGAATCTACTGAATTCAGCCACTTAGCCTCCTGGCACGGGGGTTGCAACCTCACATCGTGGACATGAAGTCCGTGAGGTTGCTCCATGCTACTCCCGCCAAACGCAAAACGATTCACCTTCTGGGCCGTGCTCGGCGCGGGCATCTTTCTCGGTGCCGCCGCTGCTAGTGGGCACGCCACCTCCCCTCCGGGCGTGAACGATCCCGGGACCACCGCAGGCCAGGCCTCCGTCGCCCCGGACGCAAGCCTGCACAACCGTCTCAGCGCAGCGTCCAATGCGGCACCAGGCGCGTCGACTACCGACGCCCTGAACACGCCGACAGGGACACGCCTCGCCGAGCCGGCCCAGAAGGCCCTTTCCACCCCCGCGAGCCCCTCCGAGGACGCGCTCGTATTCATGGACAGCCCCAAGCCCGCTCAGCAGAGCACCCAGGGCCACACCCCCACCCCGACTCAGGAGAACAGCACGCGGTTCGCCATGCTGCTGCTCCTCGTCTTCGGGCTCCTGGGCGTCGCGCTCGCGGTCGCCCACTACATGAAGAAGGGGATGGGCAACAAGAGCCAGAAAGGCCCGAGCCTTGAGCTGGTCGACTCCCTGCGGATCGCGGGCAAGTGGCACATCTCGCTGGTCCGCGCACCGGGTCGCCTCCTGGTGATCGGGGCGGCCGACGGAGAGGTGTCGCTCCTGGCCGATCTCGATGAGGAAGACGAGCACCCGGGTCTGCTGGCCGACACCCTTGTCGACCTCCCCTCGCTGGCGCCGACCCGCCGAAACGAGACTCCCCAGGTCGCGACTCGACCCGTCGAGACGGCCCCCCGCCCTGCTCCCGTGCAGGCCGCTCCCGCACCCACCCAGGCAGCCTCGGAAGAGGACCCGTTCTTTGATGCGCTGCTCCAGCGGATGAACGCTCGACAGCCTGAGATGAAGCGATCGATCGATCGCCCCAGCCCTGTGGACGACCAAGGTCCCGCCGCCATTAACGGCTCCCTCGACGAGATGGACGCGATTCGTGCGCGCATCGCTGCCTACGAGCGCCGCAACGCGCTGCTCGCTTAAGGAACGTCACACCTCCCATGCTGAACCCACGTACCAAGAACCTGATTCGAGTCGTCGCTACCCTAGGGGTCGCCGCGATCGTCGCCGCCCTGGCGCCCGCCGCCCTGGCTCAGGATCTGTCCCAACCCTCAGCCGGAATTCATATCGACATTCCGACCGGGGACGACGGCACCGGGTACGTCGGCGGCATCAAGATCATGCTGCTGCTGGCGGCGCTGACCTTCGCCCCGGCCATCGTTCTCTCGATGACCTCGTTTACGCGAATCATCATCGTGCTCGCCCTCCTCAGGCAGGCCGTCGGCGTGGTGCAGCTCCCGCCCGGTCGCGTCCTCGTGGGGCTCGCCCTGTTCTTGACCCTGTTCACCATGTCACCGGTGATCAAGGAGATCGACGAGCAGGCCCTGACCCCGTACCAGGCAGGAGCGCTGGACGATAAGCAGGCCCTCGAGAACGCCATGAAGCCCGTCCGCAAGTTCATGCTGCGGCACACGCGGGAGGGCGATCTGTCTCTGTTCCTCCACATCATGGGCGAGGACAAGCCCCGCGTGGCCAGCGACGTGCCGACCCTGGCCATGGTGCCGGCCTTCATGCTCAGCGAGCTCAAGACCGCCTTTCAGATCGGCGCTCTGCTCTTTATCCCCTTCCTGGTCATCGACCTGGTCGTGGCCTCCGTCCTCATGTCCATGGGTATGATGATGCTCCCCCCAATGACCATCTCCTTGCCTCTCAAGTTGATCGTCTTCGTCCTCGTGGACGGCTGGGGTCTGGTGGTGTCGTCGCTCGCCCAAAGCTTTCAGGTGTAGACGATGGATCCGATCGACGTTGGCAACCTCCTTCAGCACGCCCTGAAGGCGACCTTTTTGATGGCCGCCCCCATGCTCGGCATCGGGCTCCTGATCGGTCTGCTCGTCTCTATCGTTCAGGCCGCGACCCAGATCAACGAGGTCACCCTCGTGTTCATCCCCAAGATGTTGGGCGTGGGCATCACCATGTGGCTCCTTGGCCCATGGATGTATGAGCAGGTCTTCATTCTCGTTCAAGAGGTCGCCGCTCAGATCAGCGTCGTCTCGGGAGGCATGAGTTAAGCCATGGCGAGCGTCGCACCCAGCACAGGCAACAAGCTGAACTTCCTCAGCGGAATCCGACAGCGTGACCTGATCCTGCCGCTCGGCATCGTGAGCATCATCGGACTGATGATCATCCCGCTGCCCACCCTGCTGCTTGATCTCCTCCTGGCGGTCAACATCACGCTGGCGATCGTCGTGCTCCTCACGGCGATTCAGGTTCAGAAGGCGCTCGACTTCTCCGTCTTTCCGTCGCTGCTGCTGATCACCACCCTCTTCCGTCTCGCCCTCAACGTATCGACGACCCGACTGATCCTCCTGAACGGAGCGAACGGTGAGGCCGCTGCCGGTGAGATCGTGGCGACCTTCGGCTCCTTCGTCGTCGGTGGCTCATACGTGGTCGGTATCGTCGTCTTCCTGATTCTCACCCTGATCAACTTCATCGTGATCACCCGAGGTTCCGGCCGTATCGCTGAGGTGAGCGCTCGATTTACCCTCGACGCCCTGCCCGGTAAGCAGATGAGCATCGACTCCGATTTGGCCGCCGGACTGATCACGCAGGATGACGCGCGAGAGCGACGCAAGATCCTCGCCCTCGAGACCGACTTCTATGGCGCCATGGACGGTGCCTCCAAGTTCGTGCGCGGCGACGCGATCGCGGGCCTGGTTATTACGGCGATCAACATCATCGGCGGCCTCGTCATCGGCGTCCTCCAGCTCGATATGAGCATGGGCGAGGCGGCGACCACCTATACGGTGCTCACCATCGGTGACGGCCTCGTAAGCCAGATCCCGACGCTCCTGGTCTCCACCGCCGCCGGTATGGTCGTGACCCAGGCCGCCGACGACACCGAGCTTGGAGCCCGCCTCCACCTCCAGTTGCTCGGCCGGCCCAAGGTGCTCTTCGCGACGGCGCTGATGCTCGCCCTCCTCTCTCTGGTTCCTGGCATGCCGACGCTGCTCCTTTTGGGCATCTCCGGCTCCCTCCTCTACATGGCCCGCAAGCGTCTTGACGAAGGTGCTCTGAGCTCACCGGACGCAGGTCCGACGGGCGGAAAGGGTGAGACGACCCCAGAGGGAGCCCCCAAGAGCGTGGAGTCCGAGATCGAGGACATGCTCCCCATGGAGGTCCTTGAGCTGGAGGTCGGGTTCGGTCTGGTGCCCCTGGTCGACAGCCGCGAGGGCGGCGATGTGATCAAGCGCATCAACCGCCTCCGACAGAACTTCGCTCGAGACATGGGCATCATCCTGCCGCCCGTGCACATCCGCGACAATCTTGAGTTGGCCCCGGGCGGGTACCGCCTCTTGATTCACGGTGTAGAGGTCGCAGATGGCGCCGTCATGGTTGACCGCATGCTTGCCATGGATCCCGGTGACGTGCGCGACCGGATCGACGGAATCAACACCATCGAACCTGCCTTTGGGCTGCCCGCGCTGTGGATCCGCAGCAGCGACAAGTCCCGAGCCGAGCTGGCCGGCTACACGGTCGTCGAGTCCGCCGCGGTGATCATCACCCACCTCAGCGAGGTCCTCCAGCGTGAGAGCGAGCAGCTCCTCGGTCGCGAGCAGCTCCAGCACCTTCTGGATGTCGTGGCGCGACGTAACCCGAGGATCGTCGACGAGCTCGTGCCTTCGGTCCTGACGCACGCCGAGCTCCAGGCCGTCCTGCGCGCCCTGCTCCGAGAGCGCGTCAGCATTCGGGACCTGAGCACCATCCTTGAGACCCTGTCGGAGGCCAGCCGCTACGGGAAGACCATCCCCTTCCTGGTCGACCAGGTCCGAGCGCGGCTGGGCAGCGGAATCGTCCAGGGCCTCCTGGGAGGCGACGGGAAGCTCCACGTCGCGATCCTCTCGCCCGGCACGGAGGAGACCCTCCGCAGCACCATGCTGCGCACCGACGTAGACGTGAACCTCGCGCCCGATCTCGCTACAGCCCAGCGGCTCCTGGCTGAGATTCAAGATGCTGTCGAGCACCTCCACGGACACGGGCACGCCGCCGTCCTTCTGGTCCCGACTGACATCCGGTTCGCGCTCTTCCGCTTCGTGAGTCGATTCCTCACCCAGGTCCAGGTGCTCGGTCAGAACGAGCTTCCGGGTCGGGTCGAGCTGGTCACCGAGACCACGATCGACGCCGTCGCTGCCGCTCAAACGAACCGCTCAGCTAAAGGTCCTGCGGCTTAAGGAGGTCCATCGATGAATCCTCGTACGATCCGTGGCTCGTCCCTCCGTGATGCGCTCTCTCGAGTGCGCGCCAACCTGGGTGAAGACGCCGTCGTTCTTGAGACGCGTCCTCTTCCCGAGCTCGAGACCGGAGCCGGAGCTCCCTATGAGATTCTGGCCGCCAGCGCCATAGAGTCGCGCGACCACCTGCAGCTTGACCACGTGGAGACCCTCGGTGACGTCACCACGCTCCTACACACCGTGCGCAAGGAGCTCAGGGAACTGCAATCCTCGATCCCTTCGTCCTCCGTCACAGAGGAGACGCTCGCGGAGACCCTGGTCCACCCCCTGGAGGAGATGCGCGCGACCCTCGAGCGACTCGAGGGGAACCGAGGGGATCCGGCCGACCGATCGGCGGATGGGGACCCCTTCGTCCACGAGCTCATCATCGGCGGCGTCGAGCCGGTGCTCGCGCGCATCCTGAGCGAGCGCGCCCGCACCCGAGCGGCGCCCACCAGCGGGCTCAGGATCGCACGCGTGCCCGACCTCCACGCAGAGTTCATTCGCTGCTTGTCGGTGACCCAGCCACTTTGGTCCCTAGGAGCTCCCAAAGCCGTGGCGATGGTCGGCCCTACGGGCGTCGGAAAGACCCGAACGATCGCGAAGTTGGCCACGTTGAGCACCTTCGTTCACAATAGGTCTGTGGGAGTTATCTCAACCGACGTGAAACGTATTGGCGGCACAGAGACTCTGGAGACCCTCGCCGAGCTGGCGGGAGTCCCCTTCGAGGCCGTCTCTGACGTGCAAGATCTCAAGGCAGCTTTGGGCGCCATGGGCGCGCGCGACCTCGTGCTCGTAGACACGCCGGGCGTGTCCCCATGGGACGACGATGGCCTGGCTGGTCTCGACGCCATGTTCGCCGCGACCGGTCTCGAGCGGCACCTGGTGCTGACCTCTGACACGCCCGCGGACCGCGCCCGCCTGCTCGGCAAGCGGTTCGGGGGCAGCCACCTGCGCTCGCTGATCGTCACCAAGGTCGACGAGAGCGCCGGACCAGGCTCCGTGCTCTCGGGCGTCTGGGGAACAGGCCTCCCAATCAGTCACGTCTGCGATGGCCAGAGCATCCCAGACACCTGTCATGCAATCGACCCCGAGCGCTGGAGTGAGCGCGTCGTGGGTACACGAACCTGAAGGCGGTCCGAGGGGACTCATGGAAGAAGCATCAAGCAGCCGGCCCTTGCGGGTCATCGCGATCACCAGCGGAAAGGGTGGCGTCGGTAAGACCCACTGCACCGTGAACCTCGCGATCGCCTTTGCCCAGCGTCGACGTACAGGCCTGGCCGTGGCGGCGCTCGATATTCGCC
>CALCNF010000372.1 GCA_937897815.1 uncultured Pseudomonadota bacterium
GCTTCGTCGCGAACGCCACCCAGCGCGATACGCTGGTAGTTACGTCCCAGGGCCTCGGCCATGGAGCGCCCCAACGACGTCTTACCGACACCCGGGGGGCCTACCAGACACAGGATGGGGCTCTTGCCATCGGCCTTGAGGGAGTTCACGGCGAGGAACTCCAGGATGCGCTTCTTCACCTTGTCGAGACCATGATGGTCCCGATCGAGGATCTCCTTGGCCTCCTGGATGTCGTGGTTGTCCTCCGTCGTCTCATTCCAGGGCAGCTCAGCGAGCCACTCCAGATAGGTGCGGCAGACATTGTACTCCGGTGAGGTGGGCTGAATGGTCTTGAGTCGATTGAGCTCCTTATTGGCGAGCTTCTGGATCTCCTCGGGAAGGTTGGCGTCGAGGAGCTTGTCTCGGAGCTGCTCGATGAAGTCCTCCTCGTCCTCGTCGTCGCCGAGCTCCTTCCGGATGGCCTTCAGCTGCTGGCGGAGGAAGAACTCGCGCTGATTCTTGTTCATCTCCCCCTTCACCTCGGAGTTGATCCGCTGGGAGACTCGCAGCACCTCAAGCTGGCCCGAGAGGACCTTGAGGGTCTGCCTGAGCACGAGCTTCAGATCGTCCTCTTGAAGGACCTCCTGCTTGTCGTCGACCGGCACGGCGAGGTGCGTCATGATCATGTAGGCCAGACGCGACGGCGACTCGATGTGACTGACGAGCTCGGCGGCCCCGGAGGGCAGCTCGGGGATGAGCTCGATGACCTCGGTCGCCATCTGCTTGAGTGACCGCATCAGAGCCGCGACCTCCACGGAGTCTTCGTCTTCCACGTGCGCCTGGTCGACGTGGGAGATGATGTACGGCTCGGTTTGAATGAACTCGGTGCATCGGATGCGCTCAAGTCCCTGGACCACCACGTGCAGGGTGTCTTCGTCCTCCGGAAGAACCTTGAGGATTCGCGCCGCGGTGCCGACCCAGTAGAGGTCGTCTGGCTCGGGCTCATCCACGTCTTTGTCACGCTGGGACACGATGGCGATGATGCCGCCCGTGCCGACCGAGTTCAGGAGGCGCAGGGTCTTGGGTCGACCCACGGCCAGGGGCATCAGCGCTCCCGGGTAGAGCACGGAGTTCCTCAGGGGAAGCACCGGGAGGACGTTGTCGATCAGCCCGCCCTCGATCAGCTCGCTGCCCGAGGAGAGGCCAATGGTGTCAAAGACCTCCTCGTAGTCTTCCTCGTCGAACTCCTCGTCTTCGAAGTCGTCGTGGTCGTCCTGGTCCGCATCCGCGGACATACGGCCCGCGATCTTTTTGCTGCGGGTCGTCGAATCGGAGCGCTCCGGGGCGCCGTCTTCTAGGGTCTCGTTCTCGAGCTCGTCGTCCTTGCGGTCATCGTCCGACATGAGCGTCTCCTACGTCGTGAGTACCTTCTGCCTCTTCACCATGGGAACCACCGGCCCTCCGATCAACCCCTTGGGCGTCGTTCGGGTCACGAGAGGCTCGCAGTCTGTTTTGCCACAGGTCATTGACCTTGTGGATTTATCGCACGTGTTCAGGAGTCCAGCTCTTCCAGAGTACCGGTGTATTTTGCCGACGAGATCTCGTGTGAATGGACTTGACTCCGTGTTAGAATCCGCTCATGTCCCCATGGACGCTGAACGCGCATCTGGAAAACGTTCCAGGTGCGAACGCCATTCCGCTCCCTGAATGAACCCGAGTGAAACCGTTGTCTTCTCCGCACGACGACATTGAGCCGCTGGACATGGGCTGGACCGAGACCGGGCAGATGCGCGTCTCGTGGTCCGACGGACACACCTCCGTCTATACCCCTCCATTTCTTCGCAGCATTTGTCCCTGCGCAGAGTGTCAGGGCACCCACGGTGGGCCGCCCAAGGCGTTTCAGATCCTGACGCCCACGCAGGTACAGGGAGCGGATCGGCAGACCCAGATCATGTCCGTCGAGCCCGTCGGAAGCTACGCGATCTGTTTTCACTGGGGAGACGGCCATAAGGATGGCATCTACACTTGGAGCTACTTGAGGCAGAGCTGTCCTATGTCGGCGGCGGTGGCCCCAGGAGGGAACCCGGGATGAGCGACGAGAAGCGCCGCGTGATTCTCCGCAAGGGGGGGCGAGTCCGACGCCCTGAGCCTCCGGCCTCTGAGCCTCCCAGGCCGGCCGCGAAGCAAGAGGCGGAGGGCGCGACGGACAGCGCTCCCGAGACCAAGCGCCCTCAGCGACGCGCCCATGACGTCGGCGAGGGTGGAGGCCGCTCGACCTCAGGGCCCTCGAGGCCGAAGCGCGCGCCCGGTCAGGTGGGCAGGGTCTCAAAGCCGCAGCCAAAGCCGCAGCCAAAGGCGAAGCCAGAGCCGCGCGAGGCGCCGCCTCGCGTCATCGAGCGCACGCCTGAGCAGGAGGCCGCACACGAGCTGTCCAAGAGCCAGAGCATCCCTGTGGTGCATGCCCACAGAGTTCTGCGTGGCGAGGCGAGCCTCGAGGAGGTGAAGGACGCCCTGAGCCGCAAGGACGAAGCGACCCGACTGGCACGCGAAGAGGGCCTCGCCCCCAGCCTGGCAGGTCAGGTCGCGGCGGGCCACCTGAAGCTTGACCGCGCGCGCGTCCTCCAGCGCTTGCGCAGCGTACGACCCGAACCCATCGACTGGGACGCCTTCAAGATCGCGCTTGAGAGCAAGAGCCCGATCGCCTTGGCGACCTTCGAGGCCGGCTGGCGGGTCGGGAAGGTCACCCGCACCGACATCTACGAGTTTCACTTCTTGCTCGCGGAGCCGGACGGCGACAAGACCGAAGTCGTGATCCAGAAGCACGACGTCAAAGCTCTGTGTGATCCGGCGCATCTGCCCGCGGTTCAGGAGGCGGTCAGCGTCGACAAAGAGGTGCGCGAGGAGAGCCTGGGCGCCTCCGCGAAGCGGAACACGCGAGTCCGGCCGAAAGACGATGATCTCGCCGCTCTGCTCGACAGCAAGCGTCCGTATCCGGTGGTCCTTAGAGATGGTGAACGCTGGGCGGGTTCGGTGGCCTCATTCGGCCGCTGGGACGTCACCTTGAGGCTCTACGGTGGCGCGGAGCTCGTGGTGCTGTTCCACGCCCTGCACCCGAAGACGCTCGGATAGCGATGCGCATCGTCGGCGGTGAGTTTCGCAGTCGGGTTCTCAAGGCGCCGCCGGGCCGGGAGACTCGTCCAATCCTGGCTCGCGTTCGAGAAGCGGTCTTCAGCATGCTCGCTCAGCGCCTGCCTCAAGCGCGGGTCGCTGATCTCTTCAGCGGGAGCGGGATCATCGGCTTCGAGGCCCTCTCCAGAGGCGCCGCGAGCGTCGATTTCTTCGAGGCTGGCGGGGCGGCGCGACGGATCATCGAGACCAACGCGAGCGCTCTGGGTGTGAACGATCGAGTGACCCTGCATCGTCGACCGCTGCCACAGGCCGTTGTGCCAGGTCTCCCCTGGGACCTCGTCTTCGTCGACCCTCCCTGGGGCAAAGAGCTCGGCGGACCCGCGGCCATCGCGGTTCTTGAGGCTCAGCGTCTGCACCCGGATGGTCGCCTGATCATGCGCGAGCGAGTGGGGCAGCAGGACCCTGAGCATCTCTGGCTGGAGCGGGGGTTTGAGCTCGTTGATGAGCGCCACTACGGCGAGAGCGCGGTTCAGGTGTTGGCGACGCTTCCATCGTGAGTGGATTCGGGGTAGACGCTCGAACAGCCAACCATGAGGAGTCCCCCATGTCGGAACGCATCGCCCTCTGCCCGGGCTCTTTCGATCCCGTGACCAATGGACACGTGGGGATCATCCGCAGGTCACTGCGGCTGTTCGATCGCGTCGTGGTCGCCGTCACGGTGAACCCCAGTAAGAAGTCGCTCTTCACGCTCGAAGAGCGCATGCAGTTCATCAAAGAGTCCTTCCCGAACGAGCCTCGCTTGAGCGTCCAGAGCCTGGAGGGCCTGCTCGCTATCGAGGCCAGCAAGCTGGGCGCCGTAGCCTTGGTTCGCGGACTTCGGGCCTCTCGGGACTTCGAGTATGAGCTCCAGATGGCTCATATGAATCGACACCTCACGTCACAGTTGGAGACCGTGTTCCTTGCTACTGAGGCCTCAGGCTCCTACGTGAGCTCGTCGTTGGTCTGCGAGGTCGCCCGTCTCGGTGGAGACATCTCAGCCCTCGTGCCCGCCCACGTGGCCAAGGCGCTCACCGCTCGTCTTTCAGGAGACCACTAGATGAAGTTCTCAAGGCGCATGGCACCCATTCAGCCCTCGGCGACCCTGGCGATCACCTCCAAGGCCAAGGCCATGAAGGCCGCCGGCCACGCCGTGATCGGTTTCGGAGCCGGAGAGCCCGACTTTCCGACCCCTGACTTTATCGTCGACGCCATGGTCGACGCGGCGCGCGGCGGGGCGACGGGTTACTCACCGGTGGCCGGACTGCCCGCCCTGAGGGAGGCGGTCGCTCGCCACTTCAATGGGCTCTACGACGTGCCTTTTGAGTCGGCGAACATCGCTGTGTCGGTCGGCGGGAAGCACTCCCTGTACAACCTCTTTCAGATCCTGGTCGATCCAGGCGATGAGGTGATCGTGCCCGCGCCCTACTGGGTGAGCTACCCGGCCCAGATTAAGCTGGCGGAGGGGGAGCCGGTCATCGTCGACAGCGATATGGACCAGGGGTTCGTGATTCGGCCCGAGGCCATCGAGGCCGCGATCACGGATCGGACGGTCGGTATCGTGCTCAACAGCCCATCAAACCCGAGCGGAGCCGTCCAGCCGGTCGAGGTGATTCGGGCCATCGCTGACCTCGCCGAGCGTCACGACCTGTGGGTGATCACTGACGACATCTACAGCCACATCCGATACGACGACGCGCCCTTCGTGAGCATCCTTCGTGAGCGCCCTGATCTGCGCGATCGCATCATCGTGGTCCACGGCGCGAGCAAGACCTACGCCATGACCGGCTGGCGTATCGGCTTTACGGCGGCGGGACCCGACCTCATCGCCAAGATGGGGATCCTCCAGGGACAGTCGACCTCGAACCCGACCAACTTCGCCCAGCACGGAGCGCTCGCGGCCATCGAGAGCGACCACAGCTTCCTCGAGACCTGGCTGAGCGCCTATGACGATCGGAGGCGGCGTCTTGTTGAGATGGCGAATGCCATCGAGGGGGTGAGCTGCGTGATGCCAGGCGGCGCCTTCTA
>CALCNF010000373.1 GCA_937897815.1 uncultured Pseudomonadota bacterium
CCACCACGAACACGGGACCATCGCTCACACGGTTATTGGTGCCGAACCCGCCCGTGATCCCTCCGATCATGAAACCCGGGTCGAGCCCGGCCTCGTGCAACAACCACGCCGCCATCGAGCTGGTCGTCGTTTTGCCGTGGGTCCCGGTCACCACGACGCTGTGACGCCCCGAGATAAACAGGGCTGCCAGGGCCTGGGGTAGCGAGCATGCCTGCAGGCCGCGCTCTCGCAGCGCCACCGCCTCTTCGTAGTCGGGGCGGATGACGTTGCCGACCACGACGACGTCGGGATTCCAGTCGAGGTTCTCCGCTCGGTAGCCCTCATAAATGTGCACGTTCTGAGCCGCGAGCCTCGTCGACATGGGAGGATAGGCACCCTTGTCAGATCCCCGGACCTCGAAGCCTCGGGTTCGGAGCATGCCCGCGAAGGCGCCCATGGCGCTACCGCAGATGCCCATGATGTGTACGCGCTTGACGTGGGTCCAGTCGACGCGCGGCGGCGGGCGCCTCGCAGGGTCTTCGTGGACTTCCGGGAGGATCACAGAGCTCATGGGCGAAGCCTAAACCCGGTCCTGGATGAGGGCGAGAAAGCTACGTAGATCCGGGGCGCGTACGCCCGCAGGCGAGGTTGACACCCAAGGGGCTCGTGCTACCTTTTTGGCAGCACGTTTTTCCCGGCGAGGAGGCTTGCGTGTCCGACGGAGCGTCATCGAATCGAAGTGAGGGAGGGCTCGACGCCGCTACCCTGCGCGCCAGGCTCGGCCTTCGACCCTTGCCTCAGGCGCAGCCGGAAGCCCCCCAGGCTGCCGCCCCAGCCGCCCCATCCGCCCCAGCGGGGGCCTCGGATCCTGTCAACTATGACGACGAGGTGACCCCGGTCCCCGTGGACCTGGTGGACACGCTCCAAGATGGGGATGTGGAGCTGGACGCACCCGGTGGAGATCGCAGGATCCCCATGAAGCCCGCCGTGGCCGCGATGTTGGTCATCGCGCTCGTCGGTGTGCTGCTCGGGCAGGTGCTCGGCGAGTCCCTGGGCCAACGGGAGCAGAAAGACGCTCATCAGCGGATCGTGGCGAAGAAGCTCTCGCTCCTTCGAGACTCGACGACCCAGTCCGGCAAGCCGGTGTTGGAGGCCATCGCGGAGATGGAGATCGCGCTCTCCGAGGCGGTGGTCGAGATCGACGCCCTCGAGGCCTCTGGAGGCGATCCCTTGAAGCTTGAGAAGGTCTTCGAGGGGCTCTTGCCCAAGATGATCACCTACAAGCGAGAGGCTTGCTTCATCGACCCCGACCGGGTGATGGACGGCATGACGGTGATCTACGCAGACGACGTGATGTTGGAGGCCGCGCGGTTCGCTGTTCGAACCCGGCATCTCTACGACATCATCTCCATGGCCATCGACGAGGCCACCGCCCTGGCGAAGATCGGTCGACCGGCCGGCGCCGGGCAGCAGACCCTCTATGCCGAGCGGTACGAGCGCAAGCTCGACAACGGTAAGGCCGTGCCCGCGGCGCGGGGCAAGTGGGTCAAGGATACGGGTAAGCCGGACCTCGTGAAGCTCGTTGAAGAGGGGTCTCGTAAGTCCACCATGCAGTGGCAGATGATGGTGCTGACCCAGGACGCCAAGGATCCAGTTCAGGTAGCCACGGATCGGGTCGTGAGCGTGGAGATGAAGCCCATCTACGAGAAGTATGGTGTCACGGTTCGTAAGCACACTGTGACGCGCCTCGGCGCCCTGGTGCGGCAAGCGCGCGCCGCGACCAAGAAGCTCGGTTGGAAGGCCCTGGAGCGGAAGCTCGAGGGATGGGTTACCCCCGAGTAGCCCTCTTGAGCGCTCGGCAGAGCGCGTTCGCTCAGACGCTGCCTCTCTTCTCGGCCACTCGTATGCCTTCGCGCAGCGCGGGGAGCGCTCGAACGAGCCAGACCCAGAGACCGAGGATCAGGGGGAGCACGAGCGCCGACGGTAGGTTGTCGGAGAGCAGAATGTAGTTGTAGAGCCCGTGAAAGATGAAGGACAGCATCAGACACGAGGTCAGCCACAGGCCGCCGTTGTGGGGACGGATTCGATACAGGGATAGGCCTACGCCCCAGAAGCTCGAGAAGAGGGCGTGGTTGAACGGGAGGGTCAGGGCGCGCTGCCAGACCACCTCGTCGTGGAAGCTCATGAAGTAGATGTTCTCGATGGTGGCGAAGCCCAAGGCCGCCGCGCAGGCGATCACCAGGCCTCCCCGGACCTGATCCACCTCATCGGCCAGGAGCTGGAGGGTCGCCCAGGCCACCACGAACTTCGCGAGCTCCTCGATAGGTCCGATAGCGAAGAAGGCGAAGACGAACTTCTCGACCTCGTTCACGGAGCCAATCTCGGCGAGGTCCGCGTAGAAGGGGTTCACTTCCAGGAGGTTGAACAGGCCCAGGGCGAGCGGACCGGCGAGCAGACCCGTACTGAAGAACGATAGGACGGGGAGCAGTCGTCTCTGGCCGAGGTGACCTCGGTAGACCCAGTAGGCGAGCCAGAACAGAGACGGCGCGACGCACGCCGCCAGGATGGGATAGACGGCCTCGATCAGGGAGCTCCCTGACCCAGGAGCGGGGCGAGCTGCTGGCTCGCCGCCATCATACCAAAGAGCCCGCCAGTGTGGATGAAGACGGGGCGATCACCGAGTCGAGGGTCGCCGCTCCGGGCGAGGTCCAGGAGTCCGTTCCAGGCTTTGATCGTGTAGACCGGATCCAGGATGAGCCCGTCGCGCAGCGCGGTGCTCTTGAGGA
This sequence comes from uncultured Pseudomonadota bacterium, assembly GCA_937897815.1. Classification (GTDB taxonomy): domain Bacteria; phylum Myxococcota_A; class UBA9042; order PHBI01; family CALCNF01; genus CALCNF01. The sequence goes on from CALCNF010000373.1 coordinate 2,766, forward strand.
GCTCGAGCTCTTCATGGGTGGACAAGGCGTAGCCACGTCCCTGGTATCGGTCGATGACGACGCACCCATCGGGCTCATACGGCTTCAGATCGAAGCGCTCCTGAGCCTCGTCGCTGATCCGGGCGGCGATGGTCTCGAAGGTGACCTGATCGTCACAGACCGCCATTCCGATGGCAGGAGCTGGGCAACCGGCCTCTCGCAAACCAAGCGCGAGGCCAGCGAGGGTCCCCCCGGAGCCCGTCGCGACGATCACGCTCGTCGGAGGCCGCTCCCGAGTCTGCTCGACCAGCTCTCGCGCAGCCTCGACGTACCCCATGGCGCCCAGGGCGTTCGAGCCGCCCTCTGGGATCACGTAGGGAACCGCTCCTTGGCTTCGAAGCTCGTCGGCTAGCTCCGCCATCCGAGCGTCACGTTCGCGGTAGCCGTCCGGGGTGCACAGGTGGATGGTCGCTCCCGCGAGGAGGTCCAGCAGCACGTTCCCGGTCGGCGGCTGAGGTAGATCCGTCCGCTCGCCCAGAGGGGTTCGAAGGAGGAGCACTGGCTCAAGGCCCAGCCCGCGCGCGGCCCAGGCTGTGGCGCGACAGTGATTGCTCTGGACGCCACCGCACGTGATCACGTGGGTGGCGCCGAGCGTCACGGCCTCCGCGAGCAGGTACTCCAGTTTTCGCACCTTGTTGCCCGACAGGTGGCTGCCCGTGAGGTCGTCTCGCTTAACCCGCAGGAGGATGCCGAGCTCCTGGCTGAGTCGGCTGGCCTCGACGATAGGCGTGGGGGTCTGCGCGATCTTGAGCTTCTTGGGTCGTGTCATGCCTCGATCCTCTGCGCTGAAGGCTTCTGGATCAAGGGCAGCGTCGGTCCCGGGTGCGCCCCGGATCGAAGGGTCCTTGTCGTCCGGGGCCCGCCGGTTTAGAACCATCACCCGCTGGAGGAACCCAAATGAAGCGCGTCGATGCACGTACCCTTAAGGGCTTTCGCGACTACCTGCCGGAGGCTGAGGTGCCGCGACAGCATATGCTGCGCGCCGTCGTAGGCGTCTTCGAGTCCTTCGGGTTCGGACCCCTTACGACCCCCGCCCTCGAGTACTCTGAGGTCCTCCTGGGCAACTACGGTGACGAGGGAGATAAGCTCCTCTATCGCTTTGAGGACAACGGAGGGCGCGACGTCGCCCTGCGTTACGACCTCACCGCGCCGCTGGCGCGCGTGGTGGCGCAGCACGGAAGCCTGGAGCGTCCGTTCAAGCGCTACCAGATCGCGCCGGTCTGGCGCGCTGAGAAACCAGGTCGAGGCCGCTTTCGTGAGTTTCTTCAGTGTGACGTGGATATCGTCGGCGAGGCCTCGATGCGCGCTGACGCCGAGTGCATGCTGGTGGGGCTGCAGATCCTGAACACCCTGGGCGTTGAGTCCGTCGAGATGCGGGTGAACAACCGTAAGCTCCTGGCTGGCATCCTCGATCGGGTCGGTATCGAGACGGAGGCCGAGCGGCGCGATGTGCTGCGCGCCGTC
>CALCNF010000374.1 GCA_937897815.1 uncultured Pseudomonadota bacterium
CCTTTTTCGGAGGTTTTTGTGAATGCAATTTTCCTCGATTTTTTTGATTTTTGGAAGGGGTCAGGGAGATTTGGAAAAGAAAGATGGAGGTCAACATCGATTTTTTGCGGAGAGGTTTTTCTTCGTTTTTTTTCCGGCATGGCCTCTTCCTGCATCGTTCAGCCCTTCGGGGGGGGAGGGTCACGTGAAGGAGGGCGCCTTGATCGGAGAGCGTGGTTTGGCGGTTTGGACTGACGCACCTCAAGCGACCTGGGCGTCGGGCTTGATCGAAGACAGGCTGAGCGCAGCGCCGTTTAAAGCCAGCGCCTGCCGCGTCACTCTGCGCGAGCTGCGGGCCATCGCACCCGCCTGGCCTTGCTCGACAAGCGAGGCGTCACGACGGGCCGCTGTGTGTCCAAACGTGAAGAGCCCGCCCTGAGTTCAGAGCGGGCTCTTCAGCCTCATAAGATAGGTCCTGGAAACCACAGATTACCGAGCCATGTTCCCAGGACCTCGAGCCCCCGACCTATTCTATCGAAGCAGTCGGAGTGCCATACCTGTATTCGCGTTCGCCTGGGCCAGCATGGCGACCCCGGCGGCCCGGAGCACCCGGCTGCGCGCGAACTCGCCGGACTCCTGGCCCACATCTGCGTCTCGAATGGAGCCCAGCGCTTGACCATAACTGGTAATGGTCTGCGCCAGGTCCTGAATCGCGACGTTCATTGTGCCGATCTGCGCGCCAATGCTGGCGCGGTCGGTGTTGAGCGACTCCAGGGCATCGTCGACCGAAGTGATCGCGTCCTGGGCCGCTGTTTGTGAGTCAACGACCTCGGCGTTCACGCCGAGGTCAGACGCGCTCTGAGCGTCGAGTGACACATCAAATCGGGAGTTCGCGGAGTTCCGCGCACCGATCTGAAAGGTCAACGACGCCGTCGAGCCGTCCAGCAGCTTCACATTGTTGTACTCCGTGACCGACGAGACCCGATCGATCTCGGCGACGAGCTCAGAGAACTCGGAGTTCAGGAAGCCTCGCTCTGTGTCCGAAAGCGCGCCGCCGGCCGATTGAATGGCCAACTCACGCATACGGATGAGCGTGTCCGAAATGGACTGATACCCTGCCTCAGCGGTCTGCACCATGGCCACGCCATCGCTGGCGTTACGCAAAGCCTGTTGGTAACCGCGGTGTTGAGCACGCACATTCTCAGACACGCTCAGCGCCGCCGCGTCATCCGCGGCGGAGTTGATTCGCAGGCCTGAGGATAGCCTGTCTACAGCGCGGTGCAGACCGCCGCCGTGATTTCGCACATTACGGACGGCAGAGTTCGCACCCGGGTTGGAATTGATTTTTAGTCCGCTCCCCATCTTCTCGCCCTCCCTATGAGGTCGATGGGGGCCGGTAGGGACTGCGGGATATCCAGTCCGGCCGGTTCAACGTGTCTACTCGGTGTTTGGAAGCCTCTTTCGAGGTTGAAGCCTTCCGGTATCGGCAACGGTTAAGGGGGCTTCTTTCTTAAGTTAGCGGGGGCGTTTTTTTTGAAACCGGTTCGATTTCAGGCCCTTACGAGATGCGATTGTTGAGGCCTCGCCGCCGGAGAGTCTGCCGTGCTGCAGAATTCGGAGCGGATTAGCGCCGCTTTTCAGGCGCTCCCAGCCCTCGCTTCGGCGAGCGACCCTAGGTACACTGGCGTTCGCAGGGGGTCGCTATGAGTCGTATGGGAAGGGTCGCGCTCGCGTGGGCTGTGGTTGGGCTGGTCATGTTGACGGTGGGCGCCTGCGAGGCCGGCGAGGGATTGGTCGTCGGTGACGAGGCCGATATCACCAGCGCTTCTGGGACGGAGGATGACGCGTTCGGTTCGCAACCGAAGAGCGACGCTACGGATGACTCAAGCGGGACGCCGCCAGCGCCAGAGCCTGACATCGCAGGGCCGGATGGCTCTGAGCCCTCTGGCGAGGACGCTGCCTCAGGAGGTTGCCCGCCTGGGTCGGGATGTTTTGGCGAGCCCTGCAACGAGAACAGCGATTGTCAGTCGGGGTGGTGCGTAGATCATCTCGGGGGAGCTGTGTGCAGTGAGCCCTGCGAGGACAAGTGCCCCGATGGCTGGAGCTGCGAGTCGGTTGGGGGATCCGGGACCGACCTCGTGTATATCTGCGTCTCCAATTTCACGAATCTCTGTCGCCCCTGTACCGAGGCGAGTGACTGTGTGAGCGCCCAGGGGGTCGAGGACGCTTGCGTGTCCTATGGCGAGGAGGGCTCGTTCTGCGGTGGCGTGTGTGGGGACGAGAGCCCATGTCCCGAAGGCTTCGCGTGTCAGGACGCGGAGACCGTTGATGGGGTGCCTAC
>CALCNF010000375.1 GCA_937897815.1 uncultured Pseudomonadota bacterium
CGTCGATGTCGCGCATCTTGAGCCCAGCCTCATCGAGGCACCATTGAATCGCCTGTCGCGGGAAGGCCCCATCGTGCTTGATCCGCGAGAAGCGCTCCTCCACCGCGGCGCCCACGACGACGCCGTCTACGACGAGCGACGCGGCCGCGTCGTTGGAGAAATTGATGCCTAAAACCTTCATGGCGACTCCGTGAGATCGGCGAAGGACGTGAGTGTCGGGAATGGGTGTTCCGGGACGTCGGGGTTCCCCGGCCTGACGGAGAGGATGGCCGTCAGGACCGCCGCGTGTGCGGCGTGCGCCTCGTCGAGGTTGTCCGTGAGGAAGCAGACTTGCTCTGGGTCAAGACTAACAGCCTCGCAGATGGAGGTATAGCTGGCCTCGACCTTCTTGGGCCCGGTGGTCGTGTCGAAGTACCCCGAGAGCAGGGGGGTGAGATCGCCAGCGATGGAATGTTTAAAGAGCAGTTTCTGAGCGGCGATGCTCCCGGACGAGTAGATGTAGAGGGCCTTGCCCTGGGCGTGCCAGCGCTCGAGCGCCGGTTGGACGTCATCAAAGAGATGGGCGAGAAGCTCGCCTCGAGCGTATCCGTCGAGCCAGATCTTCCCCTGCAGGGACTTGAGGCCGGTGGTCTTGCGGTCGGCGTCCATCTGGCCGATCAGGTTCGCCAGCGTGAGCGCGCGCGCCGCCTCCGCATCATGGGTCGGGATCTCCGTGGCGCCTGCTAACCCGGCGGCCACGTCTTCTGCTGCCTGCTCACGTACCAGGGCGACGTCGGCCTGGACCGCAGTGTCGTCCCAGTGGGCTTCCAGGAAGGCCGCCATATGAGCGCGAGCGAAGGGGAAGAGGGTGTCATAGACGAAGGCGATCGAGGTCGTCGTACCCTCGATGTCCAGGAGCAAAGCGCGTGTCTGTTCTGGGAGCTGAATGGTCATGATGATTCCTCCGCAGAGAAGGGGTAGCACTGCGTCCTGAGCGGGGCAACCTGGCCGCCGGCCCCTAGGCCGTCGTGATGAACCCGTGTCCCTGCTATATTGCCCCCCATGTCGTCCTCCATCCCATGGCTCGTCGGAATCTCGGCTGCGCTTCTCCTGGCCTGCGGTCAGGACTCGAGCGACGAAGGCCCACCTGTGGGTGGCGCTTCGGACGTGATCGAGGAGGTCGCGGACGGGGAGCTCCAAGGCGGGGACGGGGCTGCGCTCGATGCTCTGTCGACCGTGGAGACGTCCGGTTCGGACGGTGTTTACGGCGAGGTCCTGACCGAGGACATCGTGAGCCCTCCGCTCGACCCGACGCCCGTCTCGCAGTGCAGCGATGGAGATGACCCGAGCCTGGAGCCGGGAGCGGCGGCCGTCTGCGAGACCTGCATCACGCTGCCCCCTGCAGGCTCGGTCCCCGTCGCCTCACCTCCGAGCGCGCCCCCGTTTGAACGTGTGCCTGAGCTTGAGCAGTTGCTGAACGTGCCGACGTTCCTCTACGGCAACTTCACGATGATCTCCTCGGTGCTCGCCATCGACATGAACGCGGATGGTCTCGAGGACCTCGTGGTGAGCGCCAGCACGGGGAGCGCTGGCTTCGATGGCTCCCCGGTGTCCAAGGTGCTCTTTGGAAAGGAGGGCGGTGGCTTCGCGGAGCCCGCACCTCTGCCCATCGCGGACCCGACGTTGACCGTTATGAGCGCCGCCGATCTGAACGGAGATGGCCTCAGGGATCTCCTCGCCGCCGGCGACGCGGGTCTCGCCATTGTCTGGAATACCCTGCTTGGGTTCGTGTCGGCCCCTTCCATGATCACCTGGCTGGATCCGCCCGAGGGGTTGGGTGAGAACACGCCTCTCGCGCAGGTCGTCTACACCTTCACGGTCATGGACCTGGAGGGGGATGGCGATACGGATCTTCTCGTCGCGCTCTTCGGCGGTCCGAACCAGGGTTGGCGCAATGACGGCGATCAGACGTTCACGGACGTGAGCGCCGAGCTCGGGCTCGTCGACTCTGGCGTCTTTACCTTCTTCCTCGCCCCGTTCGCCTGGGAGCCGGACGCCGGGGTGCGGGGCATCTTTGGCGCCAGCGACGGTGCGGACGGAAAGAACGTCGCGATTCACATCAACTCGGATGAAGACGGCGCTCTCAAGGGAGAGCACTTCCAGCCCATCCCCGAGGCGTGTGATGTGGTCCGCGCCTCCATGTGCAGCGCTCTGGTCGGCACACCCTGTGATGAGGCGTTTATGGAGAACATGGGCGCGGTCGCGGGGCAGGGCGGAGGTAACGGCACGACCTTGAGCAGCTTCGCTGGTGTCGGGGTCTCGCGCCCCATGGGAGTGGGCTGTCTCTTCCACGAGGGTGTGCAGCCTCTGTGTGTCATGGGCCAGACCGATGCCCCTGCTCCCGACTACGTGGTGACCCATCGCGAGGGAGACCAGTGGGGGCTGCTGGCCGGAGCGCTTGATCTGCCCAAGGTGCGCACCACAGGTGGTCATATCGCCGTGAGCTGGGCGGTGCTCCCCGTGGATGACGGAGACGGTATCGAGGACCTCCTGATCACCACCGGGGACAACGAGGAGTTCCACACCGCGGGGAGCTCGATGATGAGCATCATGATGCTCCAGAACTTCCTGGGCGAGACCCTCGCCGATGAGCGCGGCGAGAGCCGCAACGCCTACTATCGCGGCACCGAAGATGGGCGCTACGAGGAGGTGGGCGAGGCCTGGGGTTTCTCGGGCTGGGGGCACTACGTCACCGCGGCTCCGGTCTGGCTCGATGTAGGCGGGAAACCGACCTTCCACATCATCATGGGCGGCTTTGGGCAGGCCCTGGAGGTCTACCGCCTCGTGAACCCCAGGGGGAACCTGCTTCGCCTCAGGTTGCGCGGGGTCGAGGACAACCCGGACGGCCTGGGCGCGAGGGTTGAGCTCAGCGCCGAGGGGCGCTCTTGGACGCGAGTTGTCGGCTGGGAGAGCACACAGATTCGGTCTGGGAACCTGCATCAAGCGACGACGGTTGGTGTCGGCGACGCGCTCGCCGCTGACGTGGTTGTCCGTTGGCCAGGAGGCCTCAAGGAGAGCTTCGGCGCTCTACCATCGGACGGCTCGCTTCACGTCCTGGAGCAGGGCTCGGGGAACCCGCTGGATTGAGGCCGTTAGGGGCTTGATGGCCCGTCCGCACCCGGGCATCATGGGCCTCTCAAGAAGGGGTGGCCCGTGAAGAAGCTCGTATTGGCGATAGGTCTGTTGTTGGCGGTGGCAGCCGTTGCTGGTTGTGACGCTACGGATGAGACGGCCGAGGCGGCGTGCGCGAACGCGAGCTGTCCTCCAGGCACTCGCATGGAGATGAACGCTCAATCGAGCGGGTCTTGCTCGGGCTC
>CALCNF010000376.1 GCA_937897815.1 uncultured Pseudomonadota bacterium
CTACTGTCCCCTCGACGAGGCCCTGGCCCGGGCGGTCGTGGACCTCTCGGGGCGCCCGGCCCCCGTGGTCAACCTCGGCCTTCGCCGCGAGCGGATCGGCGAGATGGCCACAGAGAACATCACCCACGTCTTCCAGTCCCTCGCCATCGCCATGCGGGCCTCCCTGCACGTGGATCTTCTTCGCGGCGAGAACGACCACCACCGCTCTGAGGCCGCCTTCAAGGCCTGCGCTCTGGCCCTACGAGAGGCCGTCGGCCGCACGGGCGAGGGGACGGTCCCGAGCACCAAGGGGGTGCTGTGATGAAGACCGTCACCCTGCTCAAGACCGGGCTAGCGAACCTCGCCTCAGTCCAGGCGGCCTTCGATCGATTGGGCGCCAGGACCGAGCTTGCCGAGACCGCCGATGACGTCTCGCGTGCTGAGCGCCTGGTCGTCCCCGGGGTGGGCGCCTTCGAGGCCGCCATGAGCGTGCTGAAGGAGGCGGACCTGGCGTCTGCCCTTCGCGACCGAGTCGATAAGGGCCGCCCGACCCTGGGGATCTGCCTCGGCCTCCAGCTCCTCGGACTCGCAAGCGAGGAGTCGCCGGGCGTCACCGGCCTCGGCTGCGTACCCGAGGAGGTCCGCGGCTTCTCACCCGAGGTGATCTCACCTCAGATGGGCTGGAACCGCGTCGTCCCCGCCACAGACTCCAAGCTCCTTGAGGCGGGCTACGCCTACTTCGCCAACAGCTATCGCTTCGAGACCATCCCCGAGCGCTGGACCGGCGCGACCTCCGAGTACGGTGGGACGCTCGTGGCGGCGCTCGAGCGCGGCGCCGTCCTCGGCTGCCAGTTCCACCCGGAGCTCAGCGGAGCCTACGGCGAGCGGCTGATGTCCCGATGGCTCTCCCTGGAGGTGACCCCATGCTGACCTCTCGACTCATCCCCTGCCTCGACATCCGCGGAGGCCGCGTGGTCAAGGGCGTGAAGTTCCAGAACCTCCGCGACGCCGGAGACCCCGTCACCCAGGCCGCGCGCTACGAGGCGGAGGGCGCCGACGAGCTCGTGGTCCTCGACGTCTCAGCGACCCTCGAAGAGCGAATGGCCGCGCTGGACGTGGTCGCCGCGCTTCGAACTCGCCTGAGGATCCCTCTCACCGTCGGCGGCGGGGTGCGCTCCACCGACGACGCCCGCACGCTCCTGGAGGCCGGCGCGGACAAGGTGGCCGTGAACTCGGCCGCGGTCGACCGACCCGAGCTCCTCCGAGAGCTGTCGACAGACTTCGGCCGGCAGTGCACCGTCATCGCGGTCGACGCCGCGCGCGCTCCTGAGGGCGGGTGGTCGGTGATGGTGCGCGGCGGTCGGGTGCGCACCGAGCGTCGGGCCATCTCCTGGATCCGCGAGGCCGAGGGCCTCGGAGCCGGCGAGGTGCTGCTCACGAGCTGGGACCGAGACGGCACCCGAAGCGGCTACGACCTGGAGCTCCTGGCCGAGGCGAGTCAGGCCGTCCGCCTGCCGGTCATCGCCTCGGGCGGGGCCAGCTCGCCCGAGCACATGGCCCAGGCGCTCTCCGTGGGCGCGAGCGCGGTGCTCGCCGCCTCGATCTTTCACGACAACGACATGACCTGCGGACAGGTCAAGGACGCCCTACGTGAGTCGGGCATTGAGGTGAGGACATGATCATCCCATCCATCGACATCATGGGCGGCCAGGCCGTGCAGCTCATCGGCGGAGAGACCCACGCCCTGGACGCCGGGGACCCCTTCGCCATCGCCGAGCGCTTCGGGCGGGTCGGGCCCATCGCGGTCATCGACCTCGACGCCGCGCTTGGCCAGGGCGACAACCAGGAGATCATCCGAGGGCTCTGCGCCCGCTACCGCTGCCGGGTCGGCGGCGGGATCCGAACCGTCGAGGCCGCTCGCGCCTGGCTCGACGCCGGGGCCGAGCAGATCATCATCGGGACCCAGGCCCGCCCCGACTTCCTCTCAGAGCTCCCGCGCGAGCGCTGCATCGCCGCCCTCGACGCCCGAGAAGACGAGGTGGTGATCGAGGGTTGGAGAACCCGAACCGGCGAGACCATCGAGTCGAAGATGGCCGAGCTCAACCCCTACGTGGCGGGCTACCTCGTGACCTTCGTAGAGAACGAGGGCCGCCTGGGGGGCACGAGACTCGATCGGGTGCCTGAGCTCGTCGCGTGCGCCAAGGACCGCGCCCTGACCATCGCTGGCGGGGTCACGACCGCCGAGGAGCTCTCAGCCCTCGACCGTCAGGGCGTCGACGCGCAGGTCGGCATGGCCCTCTACACCGGGAGACTCGGGCTGGCGGATGCGCTCACGGCCCCCATGGTCAGCGATCGACCCGACGGTCTTTGGCCCACGGTCGTGGTCGATGAGCACCAACGGGCCCTGGGCTTCTGCTACTCCAACCTGACCTCGGTCCAGGAGGCGCTCGAGACCGGAAAGGGCGTCTACTGGTCTCGGCGGCGCGGGCTGTGGAGAAAGGGCGAGTCGAGCGGCAACGCCCAGGAGCTCATCCGGGTCGATCTCGACTGCGACCGAGACGCCCTGCGCTTCACCGTTCGACAAGCGGGCCCTGGGTTTTGTCACACGGAGACGACCAGCTGCTGGGGCCCGCTCGAAGGCCTCCCGGGCCTGGCCCAGACCCTGGCGGCCCGGCAGCGAAGCGCCCCGCCCCGCTCCTACACGAAGCGCCTCTTTGAGGACCCCGAGCTCCTTCAATCGAAGCTCCTCGAAGAGGCCCGTGAGCTCCTGGAGGCCGAGAGCGCGAGCGACGCCGCCTGGGAGACCGCCGATCTCCTCTACTTCACCCTGGTCGCCATGACCGCCCGAGGGGCGACCCTCGAGCAGGTCATCGACACCTTGAACCGGCGTGCGCTGGGCGTAAGCCGCCGTCGGGGCGACGCCAAGACCCTGGAGGTCACCGATGTCTGAGCCGACCCTGCGCGTCACGGACGCCGCTTCCTTCCAAGCCCCCCGTGAAGATCCCGTCGACCCCGAGACCCTGGCTCAGGCCGCGACCATCGTCGCGGACGTCCGGCGCGAGGGGACCGCGGGGCTCGTCGGCGCCATCGAGCGCTTCGAGCGCCGAGCGGGCGACCCGGTGCTCCTCGACCGAGAGGAGCTCAAGGCCGCTTTCCTGCGACTCGAACCCGAGACCCGGGCGCTCCTCGAGCGGACCCGCGACCGCATCGCCCGCTTCGCCCGCGCCCAGGTGGCGTGCCTGAGCCCGCTGGAGGTGGAGATCGAGGGCGGCCGAGCCGGCCACGACCTGAGCCCCGTCGAGCGGGCGGGCTGCTACGCCCCTGGCGGGAACTTCCCCCTGCCCTCGAGCGTGCTCATGACCGCCGTGACGGCTCGGGGGGCCGGCGTTCGATCCGTCGTCGTCGCCACCCCATCCAACGATGACCGAATGCTCGGCGCCGCCTGGCTCGCGGGGGCCGACCAGGTGCTGTGGGCGGGCGGAGCCCACGCCATCTCGGCCCTGGCCTACGGCGTCGAGGGCCTCGACCCTGTAGACATCATCGTCGGCCCCGGCAACCGCTGGGTCACCGCGGCCAAGGCCCTGGTCGTAGGCCGCGTGGGCATCGACATGCTCGCCGGACCGAGCGAGCTGGTCGTCGCCGCCGACGCGTCCGCGGACCCTGAGGTCGTCGCCGCCGATCTCCTGGGCCAGGCCGAGCATGACTCCGACGCCGTGCCCGTGCTGGTGACCACCTCACGACCCCTGGCCCTCGCCGTGGCGGCGGCCTGCGATCGGCAGCTCGAGACCCTTCCCACGGCCGCCATCGCCCGAGAGTCCCTACACAACGGAGCGGCCGTGGTGTGCGCGTCTCGTGAAGAGCTCGTAGCGGTCGTGAACCGCTGCGCCCCCGAGCACCTGGAGCTTCAGTGCGAGGCGCCCGACGCGCTCTTGTCCGAGATCGAGCACTATGGAGGGGCCTTTATCGGAGCGGGCGCCGCCGAGGTCTTCGGAGACTACGGCGCGGGTCCCAACCACGTGCTCCCGACCGGAGGGACCGCCCGCTACACCGGGGGCTTGAGCGCGCTCACCTTCATCCGCGTGCGCACCTGGATGAAGCTCGATGACCTGGCCGGCGCCCACGCGCTTCAGGCCGACACGATCGCCCTCGCCAACCACGAAGGCCTGTCCGGCCACGCGCGCTCGGCCGAGGCGCGGCGAGGGTGAGCGGTAAGCATCAGACAGAGAAATCCAGGTGGATGTGCTCGTCGTGAAGGAACCAGGCGCATGAGGACGTGAACCTGATGGAGCGGCCGCTGCCCTTGGCGAAGAGCTCCTTCCAGGCGTCGCTCTTCTTGAGCGCTCGGCGAAACGGTGGCCACAGGATCACGCGCTTGAGGCGCGCCGTCTTGCTCTTCTTGGCCTCGTCGTGAATCGCAGCGAGCAGGCGCGCGAGCTCATCAAAGTCGATGGAGTACCCAAGGTCAGCCGGGACGGCGACGCCCAGCTTCGGCTTGTGTTTACAGCCCTTACCTCGGAGGTCGACGGCGAGCGCGTCCGAGTCTCCGCTGGCGTCAAATCGCCACAGGTACCCCCACGCGGTCAGCAGGTTCGACGGCAGGGTCTCGGGCTCATCTCCGTCGAGAATGGGCAGATGAATGTCGACGGCGACGCCAGATTTGTGGCTGAAGTGGCCCCACATCGAGGGCTCCGAACGCCTTGAGCCATCACCGGCGGATCGCAAGCCGACCTCGGCGAGCACATGAACCCGGTCGTCCTTCGCCCGCTCGGCGAACGCGGCGCTCACGACGTCTCGAACATCTCGCCGAGCGTATTGACGCCCGAGGAGCCCACCGAGGAACCACGAGTAGCTCTCATACCCCTCTCCGTAGGGTGCGAAGGCCACCTTGTCGTTCGCTCGCCCCTCGAAGCCCCCAACAGCGAAGCGCGCATATCCCACGCCCAGACAAACGAAGCTGAAGACGGTGAGCGCTGCGAGCACCTGGAGGGATCGGAACCAGGTCTTGTGGTGGGCTCGAAGCCGCTCAAGCTGATCAGGCAGCTTCGACACCACGAAGCCGACCGCCGCGATGACCGTCAGAAGAGCCGCCGGCCCGGTGACGGCGGAGACGAATAGAACCAACGCGAGGCAGGCCAATTTGAACATCATAGGGTCTCTCCCGAGGGGGCGTGTGAGGAGAGCGATTTCAACGCCTTGAGCCGGCGCTTCATTCCATGGCTTTGGCTCATCAGGCGCCGCGCTCCTGTGCCCAACGGGCTCCAGGAGCGGTCGGATGCGGGGGTCTGTCGTGAGGCCTCGAGCATCTTCATGGCCCTGGGTCACGAGCGTCTTCCCATCCCACACGGGCCCCACTGGCCCCAATACCCACAAGCTGGCTTAATGACGAGATGAAGCACCTGCTCTCTCTATTGGCTCTTTGTTCGGTCCTCGCGACCGGCTGCGCTCACCAGTCGACGGTCACGCCAGACCGGGCTGACGCAGCGAAGGACGGCGCCGCGGGGACCGACTCGCGCCCCGCTGGATCCCCGGTCGAAGAAGCCTCAGGGCCCGCAGAGGCTCCGCTCCCGTCCGGCATGAAGATGGTGAAGATACCCGCTGGCAGCTTTGTGATGGGGGCGCCGTGTCGACTCGTCACGGTGGAGGGCGAAGAGAAGCCGGTGGAGGTCGATCCCGGTTCGGCTGTCCTGGAGAAGGCCATCACGGGTCGCTGCACAGAAGACGACACCGACAAGAGCGGCAATAAGGCGGCTGACTGTCAGAAGAAAAAGGAGGACTGCGACACGTGGAGAAACGAGCGACCGGCCCACACGGTCACGATCTCTCGACCCTTCCTCCTGGCCGCGACCGAGACCACCCAAAAGGAGTGGTCCGAGGTCATGGGGAACAACCCAGCTCACTTCAAGACGGACGCCTCAGGGCAGCCCGCCGAGTCCAACCCCGTGGAGCAGGTGAGCTTGTGGGACGCGATGGCCTACACCAACACGCTCAGCGAGCGCGCGGGGTTACCAGCGTGCTACGACCTCTCGGCCTGCAAAGGCAGCCCGGGCGTCGACCTGGACTGCATCAAGAGCTTTAGCTCGGTGGCGGCCGTGACGGCTCCGGACGGGAACCCAACGGCCTGCACAGGCTACCGTCTTCCGACCGAGGCGGAGTGGGAGTACGCCGCACGCGCCGGGACGACCGGACCGCTCTACGGGGAGCTGGGCCGCATCGCCTGGACCGTCGACAACGCAGGCGACAGGACCCACCCGGTCGGCACGAAGGAGCCCAACGCCTGGGGCCTCCATGACATGATCGGGAACGTATGGGAGTGGACGGGGGACTGGGACGGGCGCTACTCGAGCGACGCGAAGACGGACCCCACAGGCCCCTCCCGCGGCGCAAACCGCGTCAGCCGGGGCTGCAGCTGGCACTACACCACCGACTACTGCCGGGCGTCCTTTCGCATGAGCGCGGGAGCGATGGTCCGCTTCGGGACCATAGGCTTCCGCCCGGCCCGAACGCTCTTTACGCAGCCCCAGTAGAGAGCGCTCAAACCGCACCACAAGGGTTCCAACTCCTGACGACCTCCCCTCCTGTGTCCAGCTGCGGCCCAGACCGGTCAGGTGTTGGGGTCCAGGCTGCCAAATTTGTGCCATGGGGCGCGGTTGTGAAGAACGCATTGTGGATGTTCTAATTGAGC
>CALCNF010000377.1 GCA_937897815.1 uncultured Pseudomonadota bacterium
CTGGTAGTTGATCTGGATGGTGGCCGTGACCTTGGCCTCGTCTTTGTCGACGCCGAAGATGATGGTCTCGCCGCTCTGCTCGATGGGCACCTGGCTGCAGAAGAAGCCGCCGCAGGCCTTCGCCTCCGGAGCGTTAAAGAGCTGCATCGTCCACCCGGCGGTGGCGACGACGAGGAGCGCGCCGAGGGCTCGCCATAGGTCTTGGGTCGTGGTCTTCATATGAACTCCGAGGGCAGGAAGAGGTTCGTGACTCGCGGCAGGCGAGGTGCCAAAAGTTATCGCAAGTCGCGTGCCAGGACGAATGGCCCTCTAAGTTATTGAAATCATTTGGTCGTCCGAAGCGGCTTGATCAGCGCTATGTGGTCTTATTTACCCTTGTGTAGAATAAGTCTACACGGCGCTGAGTCAGAGCCAGCCGCGCTCTCGGTACCAGAGGGCGGTCTCCTTGAGTCTGGACTGCAGGTCACGGAGGGGATGCCACCCGAGGTCTTGGCGCGCCTTGTCGCTTGAGCAGATCCAGTGGCCGCTGTGGGCCTCGAGAATCTTGTCTCGATTGAAGACGGTAGGCCGCTTCCGAACGCGCGCCGCCGCCTCGGAGATCGTCGCGGCGCTCCGAGCGACGAGCTTCGGGATCTTCACGAGGCGAGGAGAGGACACGTCCATGGCAGCCGCGACCAGGGAGCCGAGAGCCTCGTAGGTTGGCCGCTCCTCACCCGCCAAGTGGTACACACCTGAGCCAGGCTCTGTGCTCTTTGACTCGATTCGCTCGCCCCGCAGGGCGGCGGCGACGATCCCGGCGGCCAGATCTTCGACCTGAACGAGGGACATCTGCAGGTCAGCGTTTCCCGGCACAAGGTGGAGCCCGCGCCCCACCGAGCGAAACAGCTGGAGCAGCGTTCGATCCCAGGGACCGTATACAGCAGGAGGTCGCACGACGGTGACGGGGAGTCGCTCGCAAAAGGAAGCCGCTCGAAGCTCCGCCTCTCGCTTGGCCCGACCGTACGCGGACACGGGGGTCGCAGGTCGTGCCTCACCGGGTGCGTCCACGCTGTGGCTCGGACCCAGGGCGGCGAGGGACGAGACCACGAGCAACGTGGGAGGCGCGTGGGCCGCAGCGCAGGCCGCGGCCAAACGCGAGGTGCCCTCGATGTGGACCGTGGCGAACTCCCGACTCCACGGCATCTTCAGCAGGCTGGCCAGGTGAATCACGTGGTCGACCTGGCTTACGTCTTCACGGTAGCTCTCTGGGTCGAGGATGTCCCCGAGGACCGTCCGCACTTCAAGGCCATCAAACACCGAGAGGTTTGAGGTCGGCCTCACCAGAGCGCGGACCTCATGGCCCAACGAGGCCAGCTCTCGAACCACATGGCGACCGATGAATCCCGTCGCGCCGGTCACGAGTGTTCGCGCCACTTTAGCTCCTTGGTGCCCCCGCAAGGCCGCTCGCGTCAGACCCCATCATCGACGCCCCTGAACACACTTCGGTTGTACTACCACAGGGCCGACACGTTGCGCTTCCCGGTTCCCAAGGCCTAGCATGTGCCTATGAAGTACCCCACGTATCTCTTCCTTCTGGCACTTGGTTTCTCCTGCGTTGTTGCGCTCTCGTCGTGCGAGAGCGCAGAGCCGAGCGAGGAGACCGCGGTCGCCTCCGGGAAGTCCGACGACCCAAGCGACCAGGGCTCGGTCGTCTCTTGCGACCCGGGCGCGGAGAGCGGATGCCTGTGCGACAACGGGTACATCGGTGCCAAGGTCTGCGCCGACACCGGTGAGGCCTATGGGGAGTGCGTCTGCCAGACCTGCACACCCGACTGCACCGACATGGCCTGCGGAGGCGATGGTTGTGGCGGGAGCTGCGGCACTTGCTTTGGTGCCGACATCTGCAAGAACGGCGAGTGCAAGTTCAACACCCAGTGTCCCGTGGAAGGGACCGGAAGGCTGGTCGGCGACCAGGTGAAGAACATCACCTTTACCGGTGCCCACGCGCTCCCGCTCGAGCTCCACAGCATGTGCGGCGAGCCGAAGGCGATCTGGCTCACCCTGGTGGCGGGCTGGTGCACGGCGTGCACGACCCTGGCTCCGGAGTTTCAGAACGTCCACCAGCAGTTCATCGACGAGGACGTCGAGTGGCTCCTCGTGGTGGGCGAGGACGGGGGATACACCGCGGCCGATTGGAACTACGCGAAGCAGTATCATGGCTCGAAGGGATACCCGGACTCCTGGCCCTATGTCGTCGACCCTGGCTTCCAGGGGCTTATCGACGCGATTCAGATCCTGGACGCGGAGGGGGCCTTGTGGCTGCCTGCGCACATCGTGATCGGCTCCGATATGTCCATTCGATTCATCTCGAACAACCAGACGACCGAGGTCGACGCCATGGTGGCGCTCAACGCGCTGCTGTAGGCGAGACGTCAACCGCCCTGAGCCCGAGAAGGGTCTAGAGCCTCCAACCCTTCGGGTTGCGAACCCGAGGCGAATGGCCGATAACGTTGCCTTATGGATCCATGAACGAGGCTCTGCGTTTGCTTGCTCGACTGTGCCCACTTTGCGACAAACAGATGGACGCCGAACTCTGCGCTGAGTGCAACGTCCCGACGATTGAGTCCTCCGTGTTTGAGGCGCCAGAAGAGGCGATCCATTCGGGGATGGTCATCGCTGGACGGTACAAGGTCATCCGCCTCGCAGGACGCGGCGCGATGGGCTCGGTCTTCGAGGCGACCCAGCTCTCTATGGACCGCCGCGTAGCGCTCAAGACGCTCCAGAAGAACCTGATCTCGGATCAGAAGCTCGTGAAGCGCTTCTACCTGGAGGCTCGGGCGGCCAGTCAGCTGGACCACCCGAACATCGTGCGCATCTTCGACTTCGGTATCGACGATGGGACCAAGGTGCCCTACATCGCCATGGAGTACCTTGAGGGCGGAGACCTCAGTGACTCCATTGAGAGCATCGGCGCGATGACCGAGCGCGAGAGCTGTCGGCTCCTGGCTCAGGTGGCCAAGGCGCTCGTCGCGGCTCATGAAAAGCAGATCGTGCATCGTGACCTCAAGCCCGACAACATCAACCTGAGAACCCTCGCCGACGGGGATCAGCACGCCAAGGTCCTCGACTTTGGAATCGCCAAGGTGCTCCACGGAGGCTCGGACAGCCTGAAGAGCCTCACAGGTACGGGGATGACGATGGGTACTCCCCTGTACATGTCCCCTGAGCAGATCCGCGGTGAGAAGGTCGACTTCCGAACGGATCTCTATGCCCTGGGGTGCATCCTCCACGAGCTGCTCACCGGCCAGCGTCCGTATTCGAGCGATGAGCGTATGGGGATCTTCATGCAGCACATCTCAGCGGATGTGCCTGTTCTGCCCGAGGTGCTCGTCAATCAGAAGCCTCCAAGCCAGGCTCTGCTCGTGCTCCATCGGACGCTGCTGTCCAAGAAGCGGGCTGACCGGCCGGAGTCCACGTCCGCGGTGGCGAAGATCCTCACGGCGTGCAGCCGCGGGGACGAGATCGACGCCATCTCGGTCCTCGGCGTTGAGCCGACCATTCTTGAGGGTCTAGGCACAAGTGATCAGCAGCAGGTCAGCACCGAGCCTGTGTCGAACATCGGTACGGAGAACACCATGGCCGCGCCCGCTCTGGGCACCACGCCATCCTCTGCTGTCGAGACGGCGGAGGCGGACGCAGATCTGGACGAACTTCCGGGTTCGTCGGGCTCGGGGAAGAAGGCCCTGGGTCTCGCCGTGATAGGCGTCGCTGCGGCGGCCGCGGCCGCCATGTTCCTCATGCCGTCGGAGGAGCCGAAGCCCACGGAGGCCCCTTCAACCAAGGTGGCCGCCGCTGCGCCGGAGAGCCCAGAGGCTCCCGCGGCCAAGAAGGTCGCCAAAGCGGAGCCAGTCGAGGCGATCGAGAAGCCCAAGCCAGCGGAGCCCGCGGTCGCGCCGAAGCCAGAGCTGCCGGCGGTCGTCTTTCGTATCGAGACTACGCCGCCGGGCGCCACGGTCCGTGAGGGCGCGACGAGCCTCGGCAACTCGCCTGTGGAGCTGATGATCGCCGAGGGAGTGCCGAGTCGCACCCTCGACATCGAGATGCGAGGCCACAAGATGAAGACCGTGAAGGTCGACCGCGCTCAGAAGAACCCGCTGAAGGTGGTTCTCGAGGCCAATCCGGAGCCGCCTCCGACCACCTCAAAGCGGCCTAAACGGCCCGTCCGAACTCAGAAGCGCAAGGCCTCCAAGGCACCGAAAGCCAAGA
>CALCNF010000378.1 GCA_937897815.1 uncultured Pseudomonadota bacterium
GACGAAGCTGAGATTCGGGGTCACCGCCGCACCTACATCGGCGCTATGCCGGGCAAGATCATCCAGAGCATGAAGCGCGCCGGTTCCAAGAACCCCGTCTTCATCCTCGACGAGATCGACAAGGTGGGACGTGACTGGAGAGGCGACCCG
Source organism: uncultured Pseudomonadota bacterium (assembly GCA_937897815.1). Lineage (GTDB taxonomy): Bacteria > Myxococcota_A > UBA9042 > PHBI01 > CALCNF01 > CALCNF01. The sequence continues at coordinate 151 of CALCNF010000378.1, forward strand.
ACGAGCGCGATGCTCGAGGTGCTCGACCCGGCCCAGAACGACACGTTCATGGATCACTATATCGACGCGCCCTTCGACCTCTCTCAGGTGATGTTCGTGGCCACGGCCAACCAACCGGAGAACATCCCGCGACCGCTCCTCGACCGTATGGAGATGATCGATGTTCCCGGCTACACGACCCATGAGAAGGCCGTGATCGCCCGAAAGCACCTCCTGCCCAAGAGCCTCGGTGAGCACGGTCTAACCGAGGAGCTGATGCCCGTCAGCGACGAGGCCCTCGACAAGATCATCGTGAACTACACGCGAGAGGCCGGTGTTCGTAACCTTGAGCGGCGAATCGCGGCCGTATGCCGAGCCGTCGCGGTTGGGCTGGTTGAGGGCAAGTGGGAGTCCAAGGAGATCACGCCCGATGAGGTGGTCGAGTTCCTCGGACCTGAGGTTCACGTGCCCGACGCCGCGGAGCGAACGGAGCTGCCTGGCATCGCGACAGGGATGGCTTGGACAGCGGCGGGCGGCGACATCCTGTTCATCGAGGCCACCACCATGCCTGGGTCAGGCAAGCTGCGGCTCACGGGCTCACTGGGTGACGTGATGAAGGAGTCGGCCGAGCTGGCCATGTCCTACATCCGAAGCAAGGCCGATCAGTATGGGATCGACGAGAGCACCTTCAAGGAGTTGGACTTCCACGTCCACGTGCCTCAGGGAGCGATTCCCAAGGATGGGCCCAGCGCAGGTGTGACCATGATGACGGCGCTGACCAGCGTGCTCACAGGCCATCGGGTCAAGGGTGTCGTCTCCATGAGCGGCGAGTTCACCTTGCGAGGCATGGTGCTTCCGGTCGGAGGCATCAAGGAGAAGGTCCTGGCCGCCCACCGTTCTGGAATCACCACCGTGGTCTTGCCTGAGCGCAACCGTAAGGACCTCCCCGACATTCCGGAGTCCGTCCGGGACGCCGTGGAGTTCCACTTCGCAAAGCGCATCGACCAGGTCCTCGAGATCGCCCTGGAGGACTGGCCTCCGGCTGACCTGAAGAAGCGACTTCAGACCGCGGAGATGGGCGTCGCCTGACGCCCTGATGCGCTACATTCCGTAGGTGGCAGCTGAGGCGAGCCGCTCTTCGATCCGCAAGAGCTGGTTGTACTTGGCGATGCGCTCCGATCGTGCGGCCGACCCGGTCTTGATCTGACCTGCGTTCACAGCCACCGCCAGATCCGCGATGGTCGTGTCTTCGGTCTCGCCGCTTCGGTGGCTGATCACCGTCGTGAACCCAGCCCGATGAGCCATCTCGATCGCCTCCAGGGTCTCCGTCAGCGTGCCGATCTGGTTCACCTTGATGAGAATGGAGTTGGCGGAACGCTCAGCGATCCCCCGCTCGAGGCGATCCGTGTTGGTCACAAAGAGGTCATCTCCGACGATCTGCACCTTGGATCCGAGAGTCGCCGTGAGCTTGGCCCATCCCTCCCAGTCGTCCTCCGCGCATCCGTCCTCGATGCTCAAGATCGGATAGCGCTCCGCCAGACCGGCCAGGTAGTCGACCATGCCCGCGGAATCCAGCTCCCGCCCCTCGCCCGTGAGGCTGTACACACCACGCTCGGCATCGAAGAACTCCGTCGATGCCACGTCGAGCGCCAGGTGGATGTCCTGGCCGGGAGTCAGCCCCGCGTCCTCGATCGCCGCGCTGATATAAGCCAACGCGTCCTCATTCTTGCCGAGATCAGGCGCGAAGCCTCCCTCGTCTCCGACGCCCGTTGCCTTGCCGTCGCGCTGAAGTCGTCCGCGCAGATGGTGGAAGATCTCCGCGCCCCAACGAAGGCCCTCAGAGAACGTGCGGGCGCCCGTAGGCATCACCATGAACTCCTGGATATCGAGGCTGTTGTCGGCGTGGCTCCCCCCGTTGACGATGTTCATCATGGGAACCGGCAGGCGCGACGCCGAGGCGCCACCCAGGTAACGGTACAGGGGCACTCCCAGCGAGGCCGCGGTCGCGCGGGCCGCCGCCAGGCTCACGCCGAGGATCGCGTTGGCGCCGAGCCGAGCCTTGTTGGGGGTTCCGTCCAGCTGGATCATGGCGAGATCGAGACCTCGCTGGTCCGAGGCGTCACGGCCGATAGCCATATCCGCGAGCTCATTGCGCACGTGCTCGACCGCCCCACGGACACCTTTGCCCAGGTAGCGTCCAGGCTCGCCGTCCCGAAGCTCCACCGCCTCATGCTCGCCCGTTGAGGCCCCCGAGGGGACGATGGCGCGGGCCTGCGTTCCATCCGTGAGTGTCATCTCGACCTCAACGGTGGGATTTCCACGAGAGTCCAGAACCTCGCGACCGTGTACGTTCTCAATGATGGCCATCTTGCGTCTCTCCTGACAGCGGTGTGCGCGAATGCAGCGCGCTCGTGACGCCTCTTTGCCTCGCGTGTCCTCAACCGTCAACCCCGAGTACCTCTCACCCGAAGACCCTGTTGACAGCCCCGGGCCCGCGGCCGATCATGCGAGACGTCTGGGCCCGCCATCTGGAATCGGTATCGCAAGGCGCGTTCAGGCAGGAGTGAGAGATGAGCAAGCCAAACAAGGGAACCTGGGTCGCGGCCCTGTTGATCACGGCTGGGATGCTCGCGGCGTGCAAGGGCGACGCTGCTCCAGCGGAGCCGGCGCCCGCAGCGCAGGCGCCAGCCAGCGCTACGAAGGCCGGAGAGCAGACCGCGAAACCCGAGGCGGCGAAGCCCGAGGCGGCTAATAAGCCAGGGGAGGCCGAGGCTCAACCTGAGGCTCAGGCCGCGGGTGCGGCGCCCACCAAGGCGGCGCCCACGGATAAGGACACGCTCGCGAAGGCGTATGTGGAGATCTACTGCGCGCAGCGCAAGAAGGAGACGGAGCGGCTCCTGGAGATCTACAGTCGATATGGCTTCGCGGATCCCAAGAGCTGGACAGCGAGCTGGACGGAAGCGGCCAAGGATGACGCCTGGGTTGCGGAGATCACGCAGAAGGCCATCCAGACCTGCCCCTAGTCGAGCGGTAGGCATCTCATAAGACTCGCCGTTGTTGGTGCAGCTTCGAGCAGCGCGGGCCGACCTGCGCGCCGCTGGGGACCTTCCAAAATAGAAATCCCGACCGCGCGGCGTGTGGTACCGCTTGGTCGGGATGAGGAAGGAACACCGAAGGATCGGCGCCAGTAGGGGAAGTGTGCGTTCTGGAATTCTCAGGAAGGAATAATGGCCACACTCGTGGGTTAAGCAGAGCAATCCTCGTGCCAAGCTCAAGCGCCTGTCTCACAAGAAGAAACGGCGCACCCGGATTCTCTATTCGAGACATCGCACAGATATGTCGACAATAAACACACAACATTCCCGTTTAATAACCATCATCTTCGCATATTGAGAAATACGGATTACCTTGTGTGCTTCGACCCCTAAAACCGACTCATAATGAGTCACTCATCGTCGGGCGCACAGGGGGTGGAACCACGAGGCCATACGCGCTAGTCTTCGCCTCCATGACACCTCTAGATTGCGCCGTAGTTCAGCTCTGCTCGACCCCTGACGTCTCTCAGAACCTCAAGGACGCAGAGCGCCTGGTGGGTGAAGCTGCCCGCGCGGGAGCCCACTTCGTGGCCCTGCCGGAGAACGCGGCGTTCCTGAGAACAGAGCCGTCGATGCCGGCCCCGACCCAGTCCCTCGAGGGGAACATCATCGGCGCCTTTCGCGAGATGGCAGCCGCCCACGGGGTCTGGCTTCTCGTCGGCTCGTTTCCGGAAGCCCGAGAAGAAGATCACCGGTACTACAACACCAGCGTGATCATCGACGGGACGCGCTCCGAGGCGCCAATCACGAGCACCTACCGCAAGCTGCACCTCTTCGATATCGACATGAAGGGAGGTGAAAGCCAAAAAGAGAGCGACTGGATCGCGGCTGGAGACCAGCCCGTCGTGGCGAGCGTCTCGGGAGTGCAGGTGGGTCTATCCATTTGCTACGACCTTCGATTTCCGGAGCTCTACCGGCGCTTGACGGACCAGGGCGCTCGAGCGCTCACGGTGCCCTCGGCGTTCACCGAGCACACGGGTAAAGACCACTGGCTCACGCTGCTCCGAGCTCGGGCTATCGAGAACCAATCCTTCGTGATCGCGCCCAATCAGTTCGGGCATCACGGAGGGAAGCGGCGGAGCTATGGAAAGAGCGCCATCATCGACCCATGGGGGCTGACCCTCGCCCTGGCGCCGGATCGGCCCAGTTGGGCCATGGCGCGCATCGACTTTGACCACCAGGACCTGATCCGTGAGGCGCTACCGTGCCTCTCTCACCGCAACGCTAACGTCTAGGTAGACCCATGACTCGCACCACACCGGCGACCTTCGCCGTTCTCGCACTCTCCCTGTCGCTCTTTCTCGCCGTCGGCTGCAGCAAAGGACCCAAGGTCACCGTGCTCACAGAGGAGCAGGCGAAGGAGCAGGGGCACATCGCCTCGCCTGAGAAGGACGAGGGCAAGAGCGAAGCCCAGCTTCGAAAGGAGTATGAGGAGCGCAAGAAGGCGCGCGAGAACGCTCCAGAGCCCGAGCTCGACCCCAACGAGCCCCGAGAGAAGTTCGAGTTGGTTTGGCGCATGGGCAAGGCCTCCATTGACTCCATCTACAACGAGCGCTCCGAGATGATCGCCCTGATGACTCGCATGAAGTTTGACGACAAGAAGGAGGGGAAGGTCATCGAGCGTTGGCGCAAGCGGATCGCGGAGTTCGGGATCGGCCGAACGGCTGAAGACATGGAGACCGCACCGGCAGCCCTGTGCAAGTTGATCACGGATGTTCGCGAGCCGGCCCAGAAGCTGATCGACAAGGGCAAGGGGCCCCTGGAGAAGCTCTCCAAGCTGAACAAAGAGTATGAAGCCCGAGCGGCCGCTCGAGTCGCCGCCTGCGAGACGGTCTGCAGCGCAGGCGGGAGCGCGCCCAAGTGGGCGAAGGCCTTCGTGAAGAAGGCGGACTCGACCCTGTCGACCTGCAAGGCGAACGGCGGAGAGACAGAGGGCTGCGTCGAGGCGGGTCAGACAGCTTGTATCGAGCTGTGCGACGCTGAGGCTCCTGATAAGAAAGCGGGCCCCCCTGTCTTCCAGAAAGAGTGGGACAAGCTGGACGAAGAGCGAAAGCGTTGGTCCCAGCCGGTCAAGGGTGGCAAGTACATGCTGATGCTCGTTAAGAGCATCCTCGAAGAGGCCTACGTGCTCGCCGAACACGGGCCTCGACGGGCTCAGATCGGTCTGCGCGACTGCCTGACGAAGGTCGCCGAGAAGCCCCTCTCTTTCGACCTCGCGCAGAAGCAGCTTGAGAAGGTGCTTCACCGCTCAAAGTGGTACCGAGACCTGCGCTAGCGAAGACACCCACGTCGTCCCCACGCGACGGCGCGGGATCGCGAAGGTAGAGGAAGTCTAGACGCCGCCCATGCCCCAGGTGATCACGCCAAGAACGGCGATGGCGATCACCCAACCCATGACGGTCATGAAGGTGACCTCCTGCTTCCCCTTCTTCTTCTGGCCCACCATTCCCTTCACGCCAGAGCGCATGCTCATCATGGAGCCGCCCGTTCGCCTGGTGGACCTACCCTTCTTCTTCTTCTTGCTCATCGAAGCATTCCTACATGGCTGTGCGCGCGCTGCGCGAGGCAACAGAATACCAACGGATCATCCATCGCACTACCGTGGACGAGTCGCAACCCATCGTTGGGCCCTGACAAGGCTATCGACATGCCTCCTCGACGCCCAGTCCGCAGGCGCGCTTGAGGAGACTGTCAGCTTCATCTCGCCGCTCAAGACGTTGGAGGATCGCGGCTCGGGAGAGCCACGGTTGGACCTCACGTGGCGCCAGACGCTCGAAGCGCTCCAGGGTGACGAGGGCCGCCTCGTTCATCCCAGCCTCTACTTGCGCCTTGGCCAGGTTCTGGATCGCGCGACGGTCGTCTGGGCGCGCCGCCACAAGTGAACCGAACTCCGTGACCGCTCCGCGAGCGTCCCCGCTGCTCAAGCGCGCCAACCCGAGGCTCAGGCGCGCCTGAGCCGCCAGATCGTCCGACCGAGCGGCCATCTCCAGATGCTTCAAGGCGCCGGTCGAGTTCCCCATGGCCAAGAGGCGCTTGCCCAGAAGAAGGCTCAGCTGGGCGTCTTCACCGAGCTGCTCAAGGGCGCGCTCAATGGCCTCTACAGAGCTGGGGCCCGGGTCGGCGCGGTCGAGGGCGATGGCGAGGTTCTTGAGTTGGTCAGGGGTCGCCTTGTCCCCGGCGAGCTTGATGAGTCGCCCATAGAGCTCGGCGGCCCGCTCGTGCTGACCGGCCGTGAAGGCCGCATAGGCCTCCATCCCCAGGGCCTCGGGGTCGGCGGCGGCGGGCTGATTGGCGCGCTTCTCGAGCCACGCCTCGGCTTGCCGAGGGTTAGACCTGAGGAGATCGATACGATCGATGGCGACCTTCGCGCGCCCATGCTGCGGATGAAGCTGGAGGACCCGTGCGTAGACCTGGCGAGCCTCCTCGCGACGCCCAAGGAGGTCCAGGGCCGAGGCCAACGGCATCAAGACATCGAGCTCATCCCCTCCCTTCTTGCGAGCCGACTTCAGGCTGTTCACCGCGTCATCCAGGGCTCCTACGAGGAGCTGACAGCTGCCGAGAAGCGTATGAATGCGCGCGCCATCGGCGCCGCCCTTCAGGGCGCTCCCGTAGTGCACGATCGCGTCTTCGCAGCGATTGGCCGCCCCGAGCAGAAAGCCCGCGGCGATGCGTCCGCGCGTCTGACCCCGCTCCGACGCGTCGCTGGCCAGATAAGCGGTCACGGCGGCGTCAAGGCGCCCCTGGCGCTCAAGAGCCTCAGCGAGCACCCAGTGAAGCGAGGCGTCGCGGTCCCCTGTGATGTCCAGACCGGTCCGCGCCAAGCGCTCAGCCCGATCATTCTCCCCACGCTCAAGGGCTGACTGAGCCTTGAAACGAAGAACAGCGACCGCGTCCCCGTCCGGAGGGAGAGCCTGCTCTTCAACCGCTCGGGGCTCGAGCGTCGTCCTGGTCTCCGGTCGGTCAACGCCCTGGGCTGGCGACTCGGAAGGGGCACCCATCGCCGCCTGGCTCGCCTGACGGGCCTGGCGCTGCGCGGTCTGGAGGTACAGACCGCCTCCTACCACCAGCAGGGTCGCGATCAGGATCAACGCCCATCGAGTCTGGGAGAGCGGTGAGCGCTCTTTCCGTTTGGACGAGGCCACCATCATCTGCGCCAAGAGCAGCTCAGCCTCTTGGCTCAAGCGTCCGTCGACGTTGGCCCGCCCCGTCGTCACCTCACCGGGATCCGCTCCAACGGCGTCGCCAGCGACGCTTCGGAATAGACCGCTCTGCCGCTCCAGCTCGACGCTCAGGGAGGACCGGATTCGAGTCACTCCGACGTCATTGAGCTGCTCGCGCAGCTTCTCGGCGATCAGGCTGGCGTCATGGAGCCGCTTGTCGACACGGACGCGCAGCATGTCCATCACGAGCTCCCGGACCATGCGAGGCATGGTGATCCCTCCGGCGCCGGGATCGGGGGGCTCGTCACCGGATTCGGCGTAGGCCAGAACTCCGGTCATCGTGCCGAAGGGGTGCTCACCGGTCAGCAGCTCGTGGGCGATGACGCCGAGCGCGAAGACGTCACTCGCGAGGCTGGGAGCTCGACGTTCCAGAGCCTCTGGTGAGAGGTAGCTGACGTCATCATAGAGCCCCGCCAGCCCGACTTCAGCCTGGCCTGGGAGCTCTAGATGGACGCGCGCGAGGACGGTGAAGCGTCGCACCTGGACCGCGCCCGTGGCGTCCACCATAAGGGCCCCAGGGTGAAGGTTGCCGTGAGCGACCCCGCGGCTGTGGGTGTAGGAGAGGGCCTTCGCGAGCTCGTGCAGGATCATGCAAGCCTGCCGCCAATGGAGGCGACCGAGTCGCTCACGCAGATCATGAAGCGACAACCCGATGGGCATGCCGGTCACATACCATGCGCCATCCTCTGAACGCCGGGAGAAGTCGATGGGCGCAGCGACGGCTTCGCTCTCCAGGGAGCTCAGCCGCTGCATCACCCCCTGAAAAGCTCGCCAGGTGTTCGAGTCCGTCGAGCCAAGCCCGGGCAGCTCGATCAACTCGACCTGCTCATCGAGGTTGGTGTCGATGGCGACATGCGCGATGCCGGTCGCGCCGCGGTCGCGTCGACCGGTCAGACGATAGGCCCCGAGGTTGCGCGTGGTCATGGTGTGGAGGCTACCCCACCCACGCCGGCCGGGCCAGTGGTCTGACACCTGCGTCTGGTGCCGCCTCACAGGATTGGGTTATTCTAGACCGATGGCCGGTCCTCTACGCCTCAGCTTCCAGACTCCTGAAGGGCATCCGTGCGCCCGCGCCCCGGTGTCGGCCGCGGAGCTGGCGCGAGCTCTGGGCATGGAGGGAATCATGGAGGGCTTATGGCAAGCAGGCTTGCCGAGAGGTCCTCGCAGACGAGGAGAGTCACAGCGGGTCGAGCTTCACGTCCTGGCGAGACTTGCGGATCGACTCGATCCCGGTCTGGCGGGAGCCGCGGCGCTGCAAGACCTCCTCAAGGAGACGACCACCTCCAAGGGGAGGCCCATCGTCCTGGTGCTCGATCTCCCAGAGCGTCCCATGAGCCTCCAGCTCCTCGCCCCGCCTGCGCAGCTGTCCTCTGCGGAGTACGAGCGCGACTTGCGTGATGGCCCCGAGGAGCGCGTGGCTGAGGTGCTCGCGACGCTGGTGACGTGGTCCAGGGAGCACGTGGAGCGACCTGAGCGACTGGGTGGTCTGCTCGTGCCTCACTTGCGGGCGCCGGAGACGCGCGCCGCGGCGGCGCGGGTCGTCGGGACCCTCGGGTTGACCGATCAGGCCCCTCTCCTGGAGCGACTGCTTCGTCAGGGAAACACGCTCGCGACGCGGCTCGCCCTCGTCGGCGCCCTCATGGATCTCGAGCATGACGAGCTGGCCCTGCGCACCATCCGCTCCATGCTGGTCTATGGAACCAAAGAGAACCACACCCCAATCATCGACGTCGTGGTGAGACACGCGCAGGCGCGGCACCTCAGCGATCTTCGTGCGATGCTTCGTCTCCTCGAGCCGGTCGAACGAGTCGCCCTATCGGCCGCGCTCTACGGACTTGGCGAGCTGTCCGTCTATGCTCGGATCGCCAGGGCGCTCAACGCGCTGAACTCAGGAACCTCAGACACGATCACCGCGAGAGTCCTGAGCGCAATGGAGCTGGTGGACTCGTCTCGGTTTTGTCCGCTCCTCAGCCGCTACGCCGACCGGGAGACACGCCGCTGGTTCGGCGCTCGGGCGCTCGCTATCTCCGCGAGCCTCCAACGTAATGGGCGGCGCGAATCGACCTGCGAAGAGCTCTTGAACGAGGTCGAACACGCGCTGTGGACCGACGAGACCGAGCGTGGAATACGCCTCGTCGACCAGCTCCTCGTCCTGGAACCTCAGAACGCCAGGGCGCTGTACCTGAAGGCGAGCGTCCTCAAGGATGAGGACCGATTCGAGGACGCGCTCAAGTGCGCCACGAGCGCTGTCGCGGCCAACCCTTCCGACTGGCAAGCGCACCGACTTCGAGGCTCGCTCCAGTGGGACCTGGGCCGCTCGGAGGCGGCGCTAGAGGCCTATGACCGAGCTCTTGAGCTCAACCCGACAGACCCCTTTACCTGGTACTATAAAGGGTACGTACTCTATCGGCTGCGGCGACCAGAGCACGCGCTTCCCTGCCTGGATCGCTCGTTGAGCCTCGACCCCGATGTCCCATCGGTTCAGAACCACAAGGCTTTCTGCCTTGAGCAGCTCGAGCGGTACGAAGAGGCGGTCGGGTGTTACAAAAGGAGCCTTCGCCTGCGTCCAGCGGACGTAGCGACGCGCGACCACCTGGCATCAGCCCTGCACAAATCTGGAGAGCTGACGGAGGCCCTGCAGGTCGTCGAGATCACGCTGAAGCTCGTCCCTCAGCGCTTGAGGAGCCTTGAGCAGCGCGCTGAGACCCTCCGGGTGATGAAGCGGTGGCGTCAGGCGGAAGACGCGTTCGCCGATGTGCTTCGCGAAGCACCCGACAGATTCAACGCCTGGGTGAGCCGCGGGACGATCAACCACCGCCTGGGTGATCTCGACCGCGCGGTCGAGTGCCTCAAGCACGCGGTCAGGCTGAGCCCTGAGAGCGTTCCAGCGAGGAATCTCCTGGCTCGATTTCTAAAGCAACTCCGGGGCAACAA
>CALCNF010000379.1 GCA_937897815.1 uncultured Pseudomonadota bacterium
ACCGCCGCCAGCCCCCCGGAGGTCGGCGGGTCGGATAGCGTCTGGCCTGGCCACCCTGATTCCGGCGAGCGTTCGTCGATAAAGAGCGCCCGACGACCCGCGCCATCGACCAGGCGCGCGAAGAGCGTGCAGGGCATCCCGGGTTCGGTAGCCACCGAGACCATGAGATGATGTGTGCCTGCGCTCAACTTCAGAGGTACATGGAGTTGATCGGGAGCCGGAAATGCCACGGCGGGCACCTCGCCGAGCCAACCGTTGTCGAGGCTCACGACGGCTGGACCCGAGACTCCGATGCGCAGATCGGCCACGGTGTCGCGCAAGGCATAGATCTCCGTCACAAAGTGTCGGACTCCAGGACCGCGCTCTGGGCTTGGCACGCGCGCAGCTCCAGAGACGGGCGAGATCGAGACCGGCTGCCAACCCTCGAGCTGCTCGGCTCCCGAGACACCGCGCTCCCGAGCAGAGCGGTGGACATCTTCCAGGGTCGAGGTCAGGTCTTCGGATGCGGTTCGCCAGCCATGCACCACACCAAAACGAGCCTGCTCGTCACGCTCAAGAGTCGCCCCAAAACGAGTTCTATCGATCGCCGCCCGCCACGCCAGATGAGGAGCCGCCTCCTGACGCGCCAGAGCGTTCAGACGCTCGATAACCTCCGTAGAGGGCAAGCTCTCGAAGGCGCTTCGAATCAAGACATATCGCGCGACCGCGTTGGACTCGGTCGGCCGGTACGCCAGCTCCCTGAGCTCCGACGCCACCCGGTCAGCCGGAAGCAGGCGCCCTGAGGCTTCGGGGAGCGCAACTCCGAGCGCGAGGACCGCGGCGAGCGCTCGCGCGATGGTGGTTCCTTGAATCACCCGGCGGAGCTTAGCGGATCTGAGCCCGAATCGGGACGCTTACCTGAGCGAGCTTGAGTCGCGGTCAGGGCGTGCACCTGCCCGAGCGTGGCCGCGAGCGTCGCGGACCGCGCCGCGGAGCGTTTCGGGTTGGTGGCCCCTGGTGACTCCGATCTACTTTGCTGACGACCAGGTCCCCCACCCGCTGAATACTCCGTTCTCAGCGGTTCAGAAACTCGAACCGCCCCCTCGATTCGAAGCGAGATCTCGACGACGGATCGCTCGCGGCGCGTGCGCGTTGAATAGGTTCCCACGCTCGCTGGTTTCGTCGTCACACCACCTTTGTTGCCCTGCCTTCAGCAGTCGCCTAGACTCGCGCCACGGATCAGGAGCCCTGTTTCGGGATGAGCGTACTTACAATCAAGAACCTCGACGGCCGCTACACCCTCACGGACGCCCTTGCGACCCTTCCCTACGGGGAGATCTGGACCGCCTCGGGAGAGGACGGTGAGGCCGTGCTCGCGTTCATCTCGGTACCCGAGGTGGACGACGCGCCTGATAAGGTCGAAGCGGCCATGGAGGCGTGCAGCGAGATCGACGCGCCGAACGTCATTCCCTGGAACGATGGTGGAGTGACCGAGGACGGTCGCATGTGGCTGGTGGCCCCCTGGTTGGGAGAGCGCACCTTCAGCCAATGGGTCACAGATTCGGATGGGCTTCAGCCGAACGTCGCCGCGGTGGCGGGCCACCAGGTCGCGGGCGCCCTCGGCGCGATTCACGCGGCTGGCCATGCCCACCTGACGCTTCACGGCGCCCTGG
>CALCNF010000380.1 GCA_937897815.1 uncultured Pseudomonadota bacterium
GGCACCGCCGCGGCCCGGGTCCAGGCCAGGGGCTGGATCCCGCTCTCGCGAGGCACAGTGAACGTTCCTGCCAAGGGCAACAGCTGTCCTGCCATGCCGCTGATGGCCGGATGAAGCTCCTCGACCCTCGAGATCTCGGAGGCGAGGGGGAGGGCGGCGGTCGCGCCGCCAGGCCCGCCCGCTACGACGTACTTGAGCAAGGCCGAGCGGTCGACGAGCAGGCCATGCTCGCGCTCGACACCGAGGTAACCGAGGATCGCCAGCTCACCATTGCCGACCGGCACAAACTCACGACCCGTGGCACGCAAGCGCGCTGCCGGGGCGAGGACCACGAGGTCGACCCCCTCAGCGATCTTCTCTTTGAGCCACGTATCTTCCACCTCCGTGAGCACGCGTGTCGCCCCCGCGAGCACCAGGACGCGGGCTCGCTTATCAATGGGGTCATAGGCTTCGACCGTAAACGGGTGAATCCGCAACGTCGCCAGGTCCTCCTTCACCTCTGCGCGGAAGGAGGCGAACGGGGCCTCGACGCGGGCGAGAGCCCTGGCGACCGGCTCTGGCCACGCGCCCTCACGCGGCTCTGGGAGCCCGGTGGACGAGGGACAGTAGGCGCCCCCAATGCAGGCAAATGCGACGCCGAGACGCGTATCCTGCTTCAGCTTCAGTCGCCACAGGGCGTTCCCCAGGGCGTAGTCCACGTCTTTGGGGTGAGCCACGATCCCGATGGATTCGCGCAGCTCGCCGACCCGCAGATGGGCACCGAGGATAATGGGGACCCCGTCCTGACTCGTGAGGACCTGGAGGTCCAACCGGTCGGCCAAGATCGGCGGAATCACCTTGGAGCCTTCCAAGGTGAGGTTCTTGTGATTCTTCGCCAGGAGTTCCAGCGCTTCTCGCAGCGCCTTCTTCGCCTTCACGGGATACACGACCTCGCCCGAAGACAGTCGAGCCTCCGCCGGCAAGGGCGCGATCTCAAAGAAGTCGACAGACACCTTGCCAACGATCTCCGAGAACAGGGACGCGAGCGCCTCCGGCGTCTTCTTCTCCACCTTCGGGAAGTCCACGCGCCTGGGCAGGTTCGGGATCACCATCGCCAGGCCCCGAACCATCCGGTCCTCGGGCCGATGACAGAACCCGTCCGAGCACTCGAGCCCAGAGGCGCAGACGCTGGAACTGTCGCAGGTCCCGCCGTGCCGCTTCAACGGCTCGCAGCCTGCGACGAGCACCAGGCCCAAGCACAAGACAAGGGGCCATGCGAGGGAGCTCTTCAGGTTCTGGAGGTCCAGCGTCATTCCAGCCTCAATCCATCGAGTAGGGGCAACACCGCGGCGACGACGGCAGGTCGGCGTAGTCTAGCGAGAGAAGCCGGAGGCGTCCACGGGTGCCGGAGAGCCCGTCGTGCGCGCGAGCAACCTGAGTGACACGAGAGGCCTAGAGTCCGTGAATCTGGCCGCCACCCTGTCGAACAACCTCAGGCTCATCCGTCGTAAAGTCGACGACAGTTGAGGGCTCTGTGATGAGCGGCCCCTGATCCAGAACAACCGTGGGTCGTACAAAGAGTCGCTGTGCGACTTCGACCGGGTCGAGGGGCTCATCGGGCAGCCAGCCGGGCAGGCTCGAGACAAGAACAGGGTGCTCGAGCTCGTCTACGAGCGCCAAGGGCACGGCGTGGTCCGGGACGCGAACACCGATACCCTTGCGCTTGCCGATCGCGTTTCTTGGAAGGTCGCGCGAGGCATGAAGGAGCACGGTGAAGGGCCCGGGAAGATGGTCGCGCATGAACCGAAACGCGGCGTCGTCCACGGCCCGAGCGACCGCTCCCACCTCACGGAGGTTCCCGCAGATCACGCTGCAGCGCTTGGACGTGTCCATCTTCTTGGCCTTGTACAGCCTGGTCACCGCCTGGCGCTCCCAGGGGTGGCAGGCCAGCGCGTACATGCCGTCGGTAGGCATGACCACCAACTCGCCCTGTCGGATGGCCTCAACCGCCGGCCCGATAAGCCACGTCTCCGGCACGTCCCTGTCTAGCTGAATGACCTTCACAACGCTCCTCGTCGAGCGACACTTAGGCCGTAGCGCAGAGACGCGCAAGGAGCATTCTCCTCGACACGCTCAAGGTGTGGAGGGGAGGGCGGAGGTGGCGACAACCTCAAAGGTGGCGACCCCCAGCTCAACGTTCTCCAGCGTCGTGACGGTGCACGACCACACATCTGCCCACTCCGGCCGTATGCGCTGGCGAGACCAGGTACGCCAAGCAGGGCTCTTCCCGACCTCCAACTCCACGCGCGAGATCACGCGTGTCCCTCGGCGCCAGACATGGATGACCGTGCCTTCTGGCGCTCGGCTGTCGATGACGCTGTGGCAATGAAAGCGCGGAGGGATCGTCTCGAACCGGTCCGCGACCCCGACCGGAGTTCGCGCCTCGACAGCCACGCCTACGGCGAGACTCACCAGCTTCATGCGATCGGTCCCCGCAGCGATACGCACTCCAAGACCCTTCTCCGGCGCGGCAACCACGGGCTCACCGATAGGCGAAGGGCTCTCAGCCGTCGCCGACTCCCCGGCGTCGCTCTGCGGCGAGCCTGGAGGCTCAGGGATGACGACCGGCGGCGATGGGCGTGCCTCCTGCACCACGGTCTCCGCGCCTGTCGAGGGCCTCTCAGCCCTTCGTTCAGCCGCGGGCTCCGGGGCCTCAACTTCGCCCAGTGTCCGTGACGCAGGCGCGCTCTCGCCCTGCGCACGCTCGGCCTGCGGCCCCGGCGCCAAGGGCGGGCTCTCTGGCTCTGAAGCGCACGCGATCACGAGGGCTCCAAGCACGACTGGCACAAAACGGTTCACGACCACGTCATACAAGATTTTTGCGGTCCGAGCACACGCAGCTACCATGAGAGAACTGGGGGCATTGAACTGCGCCCCCAAGTCAGGACCTCCCCCTCCCATGACCAAAGTCGCAGACAAGCGCAACGATACAGCGCAACGTGAGATGCCGGACTCTCCCGGCCGTGGTGTATCCACGCACGAGTTCTGCATGGACGCGGGGACGATAACGGACGTGTTCCGCGCCGTCGCCGCGACCGTGGACAGCAGCCTGGAGGGAAGCGAAGTCGACGGGCGCGCGGTGCACGACGCTCTGGTGAAGCGCGAGCGCGCAGGCAGCACGGCGGTCGGCTTCGGCAGCGCCATCCCTCACGCTCGCGTCGAAGGCCTGAACGAGTCGATCCTGCTGGACGTAAAACTGCGGACACCGGTCCGATGGGCGGAGGGAGAAGACGTGCAGCGCTGCATGGTCATCCTGGTACCGCCGGACGCACACGATGAGCATCTGGCGCTCACGGCGCGAGCGGTCCGAAAGCTCGGCGAGGACTAGGCGTTACGGGCCCACCAGGATCTCGATCCCGGGGGCACGAAAACACCCTTAGTTTTTCGACAGCACGGCCCACCAAACTTACCCTCAGGTTGTTCCAAATATTGAGGGCGTAATGGGCATGTTTCGCGACAGTCGAGAAGAAGAGGCGAAGACCCCTGGAAGACGGCGGGTATGCCCTTCTTGCAACGCGATCTACAGCTGCGAGGCGCTGGTCTGCCCAGA
>CALCNF010000381.1 GCA_937897815.1 uncultured Pseudomonadota bacterium
GGGCAGGAGATCGCGCTGGACGCCCTCTCGGCTGATGTCGGGCCCGTGGGCGTTTGATTGGCGACCGACGACCTTGTCGACCTCGTCCAAGAAGATGATTCCCGACTGCTGGGCGCGCTCGAGGGCCTCGGCCACGATGGCGTCCTTATCGACCAGGCGCTCGCCCTCCTCGGCCTGGAGCATCTCCAGGGCCTGGGGGACCTTCACGGTGCGGCTCTTGGTCTTCTTGGGGAACAGGTGGCCCAGGCTGTCCTGGAGCTGTACGCCGAGCTCTTCTTGGCCGCTCTGACCGAAGATGGACATCATCGGGATGCCCGAGTCCTCGGTCTCGATCTCCACGTCCTTGTCGTCGAGGAAGCCGTCTCGAAGGAGCTTTCGGAGCTTCTCTCGGGTCGAGGGCGGCTCGTCGCCGGTCTCCTCGTAGCTGGGTCGCTGGGCCTTCGGCGAGAGCTTGTCCAAGAGCCGCTCCTCGGCCCGCTCGCGGGCCAGGGTCTCGACGCGCTCGAGGGCCTCTTCTTGGACGAGCTTCAGGGAGACCTCGACCAGATCTCGGATCATGGACTCCACGTCTCGGCCGACGTAGCCCACTTCGGTGAACTTGCTCGCCTCGACCTTCACAAACGGCGCTCGGGCCTGGCGGGCCAGGCGCCGGGCGATCTCGGTCTTCCCGACGCCCGTGGGGCCGATCATGATGATGTTCTTGGGCGTGATCTCGTCGCGCAGCGACGCGTCCACGCGCTTTCGCCTCCACCGGGTGCGAAGGGCCAGGGCCACGGCTCGCTTGGCGTCGGCCTGGCCGACGATGTAGCGATCGAGCTGGGCGACGACCTCAGGAGGGGTCAGGGCGTCGAGATCGAGGGGCGCGTCGCTCATTGGGCCACCTCCAGGGTCTCCACGGTGAGGTTGTCGTTGGTGTAGATGCAGATGTCGGCGGCGATGGCCATGGCGGCCCGGCCGATCTCCTCGGCGCCCATGTCGGTGTGTCGCGTGAGCGCCAGGGCGGCCGACTCGGCGAACTTGCCGCCTGAGCCCACGGCGGCCACACCGCAGTCGGGCTCGATCACGTCTCCGGAGCCGCTCAAGACCAGGGTCTCTTCGGCGTCCGCGCAGATCATCATGGCCTCGAGCCTTCGAAGGGCCCGATCGGTGCGCCAGTCCTTGGCGAGCTCGACCGCTGAGCGACGCAGGTTCCCGCCGAACTCCTTGAGCTTGCCCTCGAAGCGCTCAAACAGGGTGAAGGCGTCGGCGGTGGAGCCGGCGAACCCGATGATGACCTTGCCGTCGTGGAGGCGTCGGACCTTTCGGGCCGAGCCCTTCATGACGGTGCTGCCCAGGGTGACCTGGCCGTCTCCGATGACGACCACCTGGTCGCCCTTGCGCACGGTGAGGATGGTCGTCCCGCGCATGGTGATCTCGCTCATCTCATTCTCCAGAGGCGTTCGCTCGCGGGTGCGCGTCGTCGTAGACGCGGAGCAGGCGGTCGATGCCTAAGTGGGTGTAGATCTGGGTGGTGGAGATGCTCGCGTGTCCGAGCAGCTCTTGCACGTGGCGCACGTCCACGCCGCCCTCCAGGATGTGGGTGGCGAAGGCGTGGCGCACCATGTGCGGATGGATGTGAAGGCCCGTGGCGCAGCGCAAGACCTCTCGGTCCAGGATCCGGCGCACCGAGCGGGCAGACAGGCGACCGCCGCGCTGATTTAAGAACACGGCGTCTGTGGCCGGCGGGGCGCTCTTGGCCTTGGCCAGGAGCTCTCCTCGGCGGGAGAAGTAGCGCTCGAGGGAGTCGACACACCGCTGATGGATGGGGACGGTTCGGACCTTTCGGCCCTTGCCCTCGACCCGAAGCCAGCCCTCGCGGAGATCGACGTCGTTGAGGTTGAGGCCGACGAGCTCGGACACGCGAAGCCCGGCCGCGTACAGCACCTCAAGGAGCGACTGATCCCGGTGGGCCGCCGGCGTGGTCCCGGGCGGGCCATCGAGCAGCCGCATCATGACGTCCACGGGGACCGTCTCGGGGAGCGGGCGACCTTGTCTGGGGTTGGGAATGGCGTGCATCGGTGAGTCGTCTCGAATCTCTTCTCGCATGAGCCAGCGGTAGAAGCTTCTTAAGGTCGAGAGCTTTCGCGCCACGGTGCGCGTGCTCACTCGACCCGCGAGGTCGGCAACGTAGGCACGGGCCAGGAGCGGGTCAACGCGCTCGATGGGGACGCCGCGACCCTCGTCGGTGAGGAAGCGGAGCAGGTCGCGCAGATCAGCGTCCACGGCCCGCAGGGAGTGCTCTGAGGCGTTGCGAACGACCCGGAGGTGCTCCAGGTAGCGGTGTCGAAGATCGGTCGGGGCGTCACTCATGGCGACCTCATGCTAACCTCCTTGGCGAACATGGGCATTTTCGACCGCTTCTCGCGCCTGGTGCGCGCCGAACTCAACCATCGGATCGGTGGACGTAAGACCGTGGACCCGGCCAGCTGGCGGGCCAGCGAGCCGCGTCCCAGGGCCCGACCGGAGCCGGCCAAGCCCAGCCTCCCCGCCGAGGTCACGCGCGCCTTTCAGACCCTGGGTCTCGACCCGAGCGCCTCGCGTCGGGCCGCCCGCGCGGCCTACCTGGCTGAGCTCAAGGCCCACCACCCCGATCGTCATCAGGACGACGAGGCGGCCCGGGAGCGGGCGACCGAGGAGAGCGCGCGGATGAACGAGGCCTGGGATGTTCTGGAGCGCTACTACGACGCTCAGCCGAACTCGACGACCTGAGCGCGGTTGAGCTGCTTGAGCGCGGCGCATCCGACCAGCGTGGACACCTCAGCTCGCTCGAGGATCTCAGAGATGGTGAGCTTGCCGTCGACGAACTGTAAGACCTCGGCGATGGGCTTGGCGTCCAGGTAGCCCGCGGGCATCTCCACGTGCGCGTCCACGTCGCCTAGTCGTGTCACACGATCGAAGGGCCCCATATAGTCTTCGTACAGGTGGAGGAGCTTTCCGTGATTGGTCTCCACGAACTCCTTGGCGTCCCCTTGGGGCTCTCCGAGCATCAGCATGCGCTCGAGCGAGATCAGGGCGCCCTCGCCGTCGTTGACCGCGAAGAGCCAGACGATGTCTTCATAGAGGAGGTCGCAGCGCTGCGAGAGGATGGCACGCTCCTCGTCGCTCAGGTTCGTGTTCGACGCTCCGGCGGAGCGGCGCTCCTCGGCGACCCGCGCCATGGGCGCGGTGACGACGGTCTGATCGACGCGCTCGCTCAGGATCTCCAGGGCGCGATCGAGGGCTTGGTAGGCCTCCCCGATCTCGTCGGTGGTTCGATCATCGGCCGCCAGGAGCTCGTCTCGGCGACGACCCGACGAGGTGTCGCTCAGGGCGCCTTTGAGCCGCGCCCAGGATTCCTCCTCGAGCGTGACCGGTTCTTGGTCGAGATCGTCACTCATCGGAGGAAGACTGCACCACGATGCGGGGAAGGTCCATAGGCTAAGGGCCTGGCGCCGCTGAAGACGGCCCAGGGGGCCCCGTGAACCGGAGCACGCGCAGGGCGTTGTCCCGGTAGATCTTTCGGAGGACCTCAGGCGGGAGCCCGATCCCGTCAATGCTCCAATCACCCTGAACCGGGGTGGGGTGCCTGAGATCTCGGGTGCGCGTCTCGAGGAACTCGAAGTGGGCGTCGAAGAAGGGCTTTACGTCGTCGAGGCCGGGGGTGTCGTTGCCGGTCGACCCCAACATCAGGCCTCGCCGGCTCAAGCCCAGATCGGTCCCGAAGAGGATCCGGTCCTGGTGCTCGATGAAGAAGGCGCGAACGGCCTCGGGGTCGTGTCGGCCGATCTCAGGCACCCGGGCGGAGATGTCGACGACGACGTTTGGGTAGCGCTTGAGGAGGGCGTCGACGACCTCAAGATCTTCGGGAGAGTTGGCCATGTGTACGCAGATGAAGGTGGTCTTCGGGTGGCGCTCGATCACCCGGTCGCGCTCGTCGAGCAGGACCTCGCGTGGCGGGTACTCGGGTCCGTGAAAGGACCAACTCGGGTGAACGCTCAGCTCCTCGAATCGCTCGTTGAGCGGGTCCGGGGGCTCCCAGAACGCCTTGGGATCGCTCGTATGAATGGCGACGGGCACCCGGAGCTCGCCGGCCTTCGCCCACAGGGGGTCAAGCTCGGGCCAGTCCACCGGAATACGCCGGCCGAGCTCGTCGGTGAGGTAGAGGCCGAGGGCCTTGGCGATCTTGAGCCCCCGATATCCGAAGGTCGACACGGAGAGCTCTAGCTTGGCCGCCTCGCGGGCGCCGAAGCCAGGCTGGATTCGCTCTCGCCAGGCCGGCGTGTAGAAGTGGAGCAGCCCGGGAACGATCTCGGACATCTTCTGGCGGACTCGAAACGCGCGGGGGTTGGAGCCGCCTGAGAGGTTCACCACGAGGTCGATCCCGTTGGACTTCATGATCCCCGGCAGGTGCTGGAGACCGGAGGGCGTGATGTGGGCGTGCGCGTCGATGACGGCCGGTCGAGACCCAGTGGCTCCATCACTGGGCGGTGACGCCCCTGAGAGCAGGACGCAGGCGGTGAAGATCGCCAGGGATCGAAGGGTCGAGAGCATGGGTCGTTTCGCGATGGGTCTTTTCCACATAGGGGGGGAACTTTCTTTCTCACGGGCGCGGGTTATACTCGCGCATCAGTGTGATGAAAGGGAGTCCCATTCTCATCGATGTCTGAATCTGTCCCCGAGTTCACCGTTCGCTATTGGGGCGTTCGTGGCAGCGTACCCACGCCAGGCCCGAGCACCATGCGATACGGTGGGAACACGACGTGCATTGAGGTGCGCTGCGATGGGAAGATCTTCGTCATCGATTCGGGGACGGGCGCTCGTGAGCTGGGCAACCTGCTGATGCGAGAGTCGGGCGGCGAGCCGGTAGAGGCCACGCTCCTGTACAGCCATCATCACCTCGATCACGTTCAGGGGTTCCCCTTCTTTGTGCCGATCTATCAGCCGACCTCGAAGCTGAACATCTACAGCGGCACGACCAATCAGGGTGTCACCGAGCAGGTGCTCAGCGCTCAGATGGCCTATCCGGCCTTCCCTGTGGGGCTCGACCAGCTCCCGAGCGACCTGAACTTCCATATCTTCAGCGCTGGCGAAACACTCACCTTCGGTGATGTGACCGTCCGCACCTGCCCGCTCAACCACCCGGGTGGCGCGATCGCCTACCGCTTTGAGCATCGGGGGCACGCCTTCGTGCAGGCCTCTGATGTCGAGCACACCGACGACCATCCGGACTCGGCGCTCACGGCGCTCTGCAAAGACGCTGACTTCTTCTCCTACGACTCGACCTATGTTCACGGCGAAGAGTACGAGCGGTTCAAGGGCTGGGGACACAGCACCTGGCGTCATGGGCTCGATATCGCTGAGGCGGCGGGCGTCGATCGCTTCATCGCGTTCCACCACGATCCCAGTCATGACGACGCGTTCATGGACGGGGTGCATCGCGATCTTCAGGAGGCCTCACCCGGCTCTCTTGTGGCGATCGAGGGGATGTCGATCGACCTCCTTTCTGGGTCCATCACGACCCCCTGAGCGGCATCTTCACGCTCAACAGGGTGAATTTCTCGGCGCATTCGTTCGTCGATGAGAGGCTCACAACCGGGAGTTTTCTCAAATGCGTACCTTTCACCTCAGCTTTCTTATCGCCCTGGTCACCGTCCCCGCGCTGATCACGGATGCCTCTGCCCATTTTCGCGGGCACTCCCATCAGCACCACCTCAACCGTCGAGGCGCGATCCCGACGTCTGAGGCCCGCCTGAGGCAGCCCATCGAGTTCTTCCAGGTCTTCCCTGACTCCTCCTTCACGATGGGCATCGGCGGTGCGGTCCTGGTCGATCCGGGCGTGCACGGCCTCGACCAGCGCCTCGACCAGGGGCTCGGCGTGGATCTAAACGTCGGCGTGCGCCTCAACCACTATGTGTCGCTGCACCTGGCGACCCTGGCGACCCTGCATCCGGACCCTCAAGCGCCCCGGGACGACGATCCGGGTCTGCTCACCGAGGTCTCCTTCGATATGCGCGCCTACCTGAACCCCGAGTCTCAGCTCATCGAGCCCTTCCTGCAGCTCGGAACGGGGATCTCGGAGGTCGCCCGTGACGGCTCGGCCTCCAACACGGAGGTCGGCGCCAGCCTTCACGCAGGCTTTGGTATCCACGTGCCCATTCATCGTCACCTGGCCGTGACGGCGACGGCGCTCTACCGCCCCACCCTGCTGTCCGCCAAGGGCTCCGAGGACCAGAAGGCCATGCCTCATCTCCTCACGGGCACTGTTGGCCTCACCGTTCGTCTCTAACCCCCCCTGGAGCTCTTCATGGTTCTCGACATCATCGCGCTGGTCATCATCGCCTGGGCCATGGTCCGGGGGTGGCTGCGCGGGCTCCTCTTCCAGATGGGCCAGATCGGCTTGCTCGGTCTGGCCTATGTGGCGGGGAGGACGTTCTCGGCGTCCCTGTCGGACTGGCTCCTTGGCCTGGTGGCCCTGCCCCCGGCCATCGGGGAGTCGGCGGGCTTCTTTGCCGTCTTCGGGTGCGTGTATGGGGTAGGAATCTTCGTCCTTCGGTCCTTCACCAAGGACCTCCATGAGGCCTTCGAGTCCCTGTCGAATAAGGATCGAACCCTCGGAGCCCTCGTGGGCGTCGTCAAAGGCGGACTCCTGGTCTATCTCGCCTTTGTCGGTTTGATCATGGCCAACCGGGCCACAGGGAGCGTCCCTGTCCCCTACGCCTCGAGCGTGACCGGGGCCTGGGTGATGCAGCACAACTTCCTGGAGAGCGAGGAGTTCCCCCGGGCCAAGGCCCTGGTGAAGCTCGGCTACCTGGTTCACCACAAGGACGCCGTGACCCTCGCCACAGACCCCCATTTTCAGGCCATCCTGGAGCACCCGAAGGCGGAGGTCTTGAGGAGCCCGGAGGTGGCGGGCGCTCTAGCCCGTGGGGAGTGGGTCTCGCTCGTGCAAAACGACGCCCTCCTCGACCTCCTCGACGAGAGCGAGATCCAGGAGCACCTCAACGCCATCGAGTGGACCGAGGAGCGTCGCGACGGCACGGATGTGCCGCGGATCCTCCAGAAGGGAGATCGGATCTCTCAGTCCCCCTAGCGGGGCGCGCGGGCCAGGACGGCGACCTCGACGCTCGACGCTCCGGCGCGCAAGCACAGCCGGCTGATGGTCTCGACCGTCGCGCCGGTCGTCATGACGTCGTCGATCAGGAGGAGCCTGGCTCCCTGGACCCGGTCGCGGCAGACCTTGAAGGCACCCCGGAGGCGCTCACGTCGCGCGTCTCGACCTTGGCCCCGGCTGCTCGGATACCCCCGCGCGGTTCGTACGGCGCGGGGATCGAGGGGGAGGCTCAGGTGTTCGCCCATGGCCCGGGCCAGGAGGCCGGCCGGGTGAAATCCGCGCTGTCGAAGTCGCTTCGGATCCGGCGGGACCATCACAAGGAGCGTCGGGCGCTCCTGATCTCCTCGCTCCCAGCGTCCGTGCAAGATGAGCTCACACATCGTCGGGGTCAGGGTGGGCTCTGGGCGCGTCTTCCAGCGTCGTATGGCGTCCGCCATCGCCCCTCCATAGGCGTAGGCGCCGCGGGCCCGGGAGAAGGCCGGTGGGCGCTGAATACAGGGACCACAGTGGCCATCCGGCGCGCGCCCGTCGCGCTCGAGATCCAGAGCCCCGCACTGGGGACAGGCGCCCTCGTCTCCGGGGATAAGTGACCCGGCGCAGGCCTCACAAAGAGGCCCCGATAGGGCGGGAGAATCGCACGCGGCGCAGCGTTTGGGGAGCAGCGCGTCCAGACAGGCGAGGAGGGCGTTCGTGAGCATGACTCTGTGCACAGCAAGCGCCATGCCAGGGCCCAGCCGAGGGAGCTATTCCTTGTGATAGGGCTCGGAGCGCAAGATCGTTCCGGCCCGGTAGAGCTGCTCCCACAGGACGGTGCGGGCGAGGTCATGGGGCAGGGTAGCCGGACCGAAGGACCAGCGCTCATTCGCCCGTTCAAGGATCTTCTTGTGGAGACCGTGGGCGCTGCCCAGGGCGAAGACCACCCGTCGTTCGCCCCGGTTCATCCAGGTCTCCAGCCGCTTGGCTAAGGCGGTCGAAGAGCCCCCCTCTCCGATGACCAGGGCGATCAGGCGATCGGTGGGATCGATGCGACGAAGCAGGCGGTCTGCCTCCTCCTCCAGAGCGCGCTCCACCCCGTGGGCCTGATCCGTGCCTCGGGCTGGCTTCACGAAGATCTCATCGGTCTTCAGGTGACGGCTGAGGCGCTTACGATAGTCCTCGGCCGCCTCTCCCAGGGGACCGCGCGCGGACTGGCCCGCGTGGACCAGGCGCAGGATCATGCGTCGCCGTAGGGGTCGAGCGGTCGCTGCTGATCGTCGGGGACGTCCAGCTCCAGCTCGGGGGCGTCCGCCCAGAGCCGCTCCAGCTCATAGAAGGTTCGCACGGGCTCGTAGAAGATGTGCACGACCGCGTCGCCATAGTCGACCACGACCCAGTGGTTCTGCTTGTTGCCCTCGATGGAGAGGGGTCGGCGCTCGTCCTCCACGCGCAGCGTGTCGTCGATGTGACGACAGATGGCCGCTACCTGGCGATCGGACCGCGCGCTCATGGTGATGAACCAGTCGGTGTAGTGGACGAGTTCACGGACTCGCAGGGCGCGCACGTTCGTGGCTTTTTTCTCCCAGGCGAGCGAGGCGATCCGCTCGACGAGCGGCTGCGTATCCAGCGGCGCGAGCTCTTCGCTCTCTACCGCGTTATCCGTCGACGAAGCTTCCTTCAAGCGTCTCCCTGGATGCTCTCGCCTCGCGTCCGTCGCGAGGAACTCACAGATCCTTTTTACTCCGGCGCGTCGCTGGAGGAAAGCCTACTTGGTGGAGTCTCGAGAAAAAATCACGCCTCAGGAGCGGATCTGTCCCTCGCCTCGGACCACGAACTTTCGGGTCGTGAGCTCCTCAAGACCCATGGGCCCGAAGGCGTGGAGTCTGGAGGTGCTGATGCCAATCTCGGCCCCGAGGCCGAGCTCGAACCCGTCGTTGAAGCGGGTCGAGGCGTTGTGCATGACGCAGCTGGCGGTCGCCTCCTGGAGGAAGCGAGCGGCGACGTCTGAATCTTCGGTGACGATGGACTCGGTGTGACCCGAACCGTAACGAGCGATGTGATCGAGGGCCTCTTCGACGCCGCTCACGACGCGCACCGCCACCGTCAGGTCCAGGTACTCTTCGTCCCAGTCAGCCTCGGTCGCTGGCTCCGCTTGAGACCAGATGGATCGGGCGCGTACGTCAGCGCGGACCACGACCCCCGCCTCGGCGTAGCGTCCCAGGATCCTCGGCAAGAACCACGGGGCGACCTTCTCGTCGACCAGCAGGGTCTCCATGGCGTTGCAGACACCCGGTCGCTGGACCTTGGCGTTGAACGCGATATCCGACGCCATATCCATGTCGGCCGTCTCCTCGACGAAGACATGACAGACGCCCTTGTAGTGCTGGATCACGGGGACGGTCGCGTTGCGGGTGATGTGGCGGATCAGCCCCTCGCCGCCTCGTGGGATCACGAGGTCCACGTCCTCGTCGGCCTGGATCAATGCGCCGATCACCTCGCGGTCGCTCGTCGCGACGGCCTGAATCGCGTCCGCGGGGAGCCCCGCGTCCTGCAGGCCTGCACGCATGGCTTCGACCAGGGCTCCGTTGGAGTGGAAGGCCTCTTTCCCACCCTTGAGGATCGGCGCGTTCCCGCTCTTAAGGCACAGAACTCCGGCGTCCACGGTCACGTTGGGTCGGCTCTCATAGATGATGCAGATCACGCCCAGGGGGATGCGCACGCGGCCGACTTGAAGTCCGTTGGGTCGGGGCCCCATGGGCTCATAGCGGCCGACCGGGTCGGGCAGATCGATCACCGATCGTACGCCCGTGATCATGGATGAGATTCGTCCGTCGTCGAGGCGAAGCCGGTCCACCATGGCCGCAGAAAGGCCGGTCTCATGGGCGGACGCGAGGTCGAGGGCGTTCGCCTCCAGGATCGCCTCCCGTCGTTCGTCCAGGCGCGCCGCGATGGCCTCAAGAGCTCGGTTCTTCTGTTCGCTGGTCGCCGTCGCGACGGTCCGGGCCGCCGCGCGCGCGGCGCGGGCCAGGTTCAGAGCGAGGGTCTGACTGGAGGAGGTGTCGTTCATGCGGGGGCTCGTTGGCGAGTTCTTCGGACCATCCAAGCTCGGCCAAAGAGTCCGAGCGTGACGAGGATAAGGGTGGAGGCGGCGAGCCACACGAAGGCGAACTTACGCATGTCCTGGGGACGCTCGCCTTCGATGAGGAGCCACATCTCGTATGGGTCGGCGCCGATCTGAAGAGCGAAATACTTCAGGACCTGGGCGTGCCAGGGCGGCACCTCGGAGCCGCGCACGAGACGGCCCGTGGCGCCGGTCTCGGCCGTGAGATCGACCGGGAAGAGACGGCGCGACTGGAGGAGCGGGAGGAAGTCCTCCTCGACGCTGATGCTGGCGATCTTGTGGACCGGCTTCCTGGGCGGCGGGGTGGTGGCGCGCACAGCGATGTCGAAGAGCGGGCACAAGAAGATGTTCTCGGCGCTGATCTCTTGACCCTCCTCGCCAGCGAGCTCTCCCTCAAAGGTCGCGAACATCCCGCTGACGGTCACGTACCGGTTCGAGGCGATATCGAGCTCTCGCTCGCCGTTTCTCCAGCGCTCGCTGAGGCGTCCTAGATCGGTGGGATCGGCGCCCCGCTGCATGAAGTAAGCGACCTCATGACGGGTGGCCCACATGGCTGATCCGGCGATGGCTACGAGGAGGATCGCCAGGCTGAGCCACAACCGAAACGGATCGTAGCGCCAGGCCCGCTGCACGTGCTCGGGCACCGAATCCGCGCTGGCCTCCACGACCTTGCGCTCGTCCCACGCGTCGAAGAGGGCCTCGAGGTCTTCCTTCGAGGTCGGCTCTGAAGACGACGCGTGCTCCTCGGGTGGTTCCGCCATGGTGCTCTCCTGAACGGTCTCATCGGCCCAGGCATTCCCTGGTGACCCGGGGGACGCCGAAGGCGGGCCGACTCCTACCATGGGCTGCCCTTCAGCGTCAGCCCGTGATCGCCGTGAGCGCGCTTACCAGAGGACGCTGGTCCCCAGGGTCATCTGAGCGCCCATCTCCGTCTCTTCGCAGGACTCGCCGAAGCAGAACTCAGGACCCAGGCTGATCTGGGCTTGTCCCTGCACCATAATGTCCTCGTCCTGGTAGAAGCTCATTTCGGCTCCCAGGTCCCCGAGCACGGGGATGGTGAAGGACTGGTCGGGTACCAAGCCCGTGCGCATGGGGGCGCGCACGCCGCCAAAGAGGTTGAGTCGGCTTCCTACCTGCCAGCCCGCGATCAGGCCGGGTCCGCCGATGCGAAGCCCTACGTTGCCTTCGCTTCCGTCGGTGGGAACCCAGACGAGCAGAGACGGGTCGGCCACCAGCGCGAGGCTCCACGCGCCTCGCTGCATCAGGTTCCACTTGATCTCGACGCCAGGCTCAAAGCCCACGATGTCGGCCCGGAGGTTGTGGCCGTAGACGAAGCCGAACTGGGGGGAGATGTCGAGGGACTTACTCGCGGGGAGCACGTAGGTGACCTTCATGCCAGGCCAGCCGATCTCGGCGCGGGCGGCGTTCGGGGACTCTACGCCGAGGGTCCTTCCTCCCTTGAGGGCCACCATGCCGTGGGCCATGCTTCCGCTGATGATCAGCATCGTCGCCAGGGCCGCTAGCGCCACCAGGGCCCGCCCGAGCTGAATCCAACCTCGATCGTAGTCTCTTGACTGTGCCATCTCTTCTGCTCCTCGCCCGGGCGATTCAGATCGCGCTACAGGCCCGCAAGTTCGCGCCCCTAAAAGGTAAAACGGCCCGCTCAGCAGGGGAAAAAAATGCCCTGGTTCTCTCGGAGCCGCGCGCGCCTCCTTGGGCAGAAATGA
>CALCNF010000382.1 GCA_937897815.1 uncultured Pseudomonadota bacterium
GACTGCAAGGCCTCGGTGAAAGCCAACGCCTCCTACTGCGACAGCAAGGCCTGCAAGGCGCTCATCTATGGGAACGCCTCGTACTGTCCATGAGCCATGACGAGGAACCGAAGGGCGATGAGCCTCGGCTGAGCGCGGAGGAGGTCGCGGCCGCGACGAAGACCCTGGAGGCGATCGTCGAGAACCGCGCGGTGATGGCCGATCTGTCGAAGGACGTTCGTGAGCGGCTGATGACCGCGGCGGGACGCGCCTCGCGGCCTGGTAAATCGGAGAAGTCGGCTCTGGGACGAGCCCGGGCCCGCAAGAACAAGCGCCAAAAGCAGCACGACCGTCGAGAGGAGCGGGAGCAAAACCAGGCGCTCCTCAATCGAACGGGCATTCGTCGACTCCGAGAGAACCCCATCTTTGAGACGCCTCGACGCAAGGCCCTCCATGGGCCCGATGAGCCCACCTCTCCCGGGACGCTCAAGGGAGGCAAGCACTGCTACTGTTGCCGAGAGCCTTACTCGGTCGTCCATGCCTTTTATGATCAGATGTGCGTTCCATGTGGGGACTTCAACCTCTCGAAGCGCCAGCCGGTCGCAGATCTCTCCGGTCGAGTCGCCCTCGTCACCGGAGCCCGCGTGAAGATCGGGTATCAGGCGGCCATCATGCTCCTGCGCGCGGGCTGCGCCGTGCACATCACGACTCGATTCCCACGTGACGCGGCGAGGCGCTACGCCGCAGAGGAGGACTTCTCCCAGTGGGGCCACCGCGTGCACATCCATGGCATCGATCTGCGCCATACACCGAGCGTCGAGGCCCTGTGCGCGCACCTGCTCAAGCGACTGGACCGCCTGGACTTCATCATCAACAACGCCTGCCAGACCGTCCGTCGACCTCCTGGGTTCTACGAACATCTGATGGACGGTGAGCGGAGCGCGATCGAAGCCCTCCCCTCCGAGGTCACGGGCCTCCTTGAGACGGGCCATGAGCGTGCGCCCATGGGCTCCGAGTTGGTCACCTTCGAGGGAGCGATGGCGTCGGGCTCGTCGGCCGAGCTCAGCCAGGCCGAGCTCTTGCCCGAAGACCAAGATCGAGGCCACCACCTGTTCCCCGAAGGCGAGCTGGACGCCGACCTCCAGCAGGTCGACCTGCGCACCGTCAACAGCTGGCGGCTCAAGATGGCGGACGTCCCCACCATCGAGCTCCTTGAGGTCCACCTGGTCAACGCCGTCGCGCCCTTCGTCATCGACGCGAGGCTCAAGCCGCTGATGGTCGCCGTACCCACGGCGGACAAACACATCGTGAACGTCTCGGCGATGGAGGGGCAGTTCTACAAGACCTTCAAGACCGATCGCCACCCCCACACGAACATGGCCAAGGCCTCCTTGAACATGATGACCCGCACGGCGGCCATGGACTACATCAAGGACGGCATCCACATGAACAGCGTGGACACTGGCTGGGTCACGGACGAAGACCCTGTCGTCCAGGCCCAGATGAAGCGCGAGGAGCACGACTTTCACCCGCCACTGGACATCGTGGACGGAGCCGCGCGCATCGTCGATCCCATCTTCTCTGGGTTCCAGACGGGAACCCACGTCTGGGGTCAGTTCCTCAAGGACTACAAGCCGACGGACTGGTGAGCTGCTGGGCAGGTCGAGCTGACACTCAAGGAGGCTCGATCACGTCCGCGTAGAAAGAGCCGACGACCAGATCTCCCGGGTACGTGGAGGCCTGCTCGAACTCGAGGCCTCCGTCCACCAGGATCCCGATCAGATCAAACTCCAGGTCCAGGATCTCCAGGCGGCCGATGGCGCCGCTGAACGAGAGCCAGTCGATGGGCACGCTCATACCCGACTGTACGTACTCCGGATCACCGAAGAGGAAGATCACGATGAAGCCACCGTCGAGGGCGTTTCCGATGAGCTCGACGATGGCCTGGTCTTCCGTGGCCCCCGCGCCCTCACGAGCGTTGGCGGCGATGTTGCCGAGGTTGTCGAGCAGGGCCAGGTCGTGGTCGATCTTGCCTACCTGGTTGAGGAAGTCCCAGCCCCCCGAGCCCCATGTGGTCGTGAACGACCCGCTAATGGATCCCGTAGGGACCCAACACAGGGGCTCGCGAGGTGGATAGCTCCAATCGACCGGCTCCATGAGC
>CALCNF010000383.1 GCA_937897815.1 uncultured Pseudomonadota bacterium
CCCCATCCTCGATGAGTGGATCAACGAGGGCCTGGACTACATCGAGCCGGCGCTCCTGGGGATCCTGGAGACCGCCATCCCCTTCCTCGTTGAGGAGGAGCTCTCGAACGCGCTGGGCGAGTTCTCAGAGGCCTTCTCCCTCGATGAAGAGTTTGAGCTCCCGGCGCTGGTCGATGGCCAGGAGCCGACCGTCCTGAAGTTCCAGACCCAGCCCTCCAACGTGTTTCCCACGGCCAAGTCTCTGAGGTTTGAGATGGCGGGTCTGTCACACGCCGTGGAGAGCGTGCGTCCCTACTCGGTGCCCGGGAGCCCCCTGTTCAAGACGTGCGGCCCGGTCGGCGACATCCCGACCCCACCCCCCGGCCCCATGGTCGCGGCCCTGCACGACGACCTCCTGAACCAGCTCACCTTTGCTCTGTGGGACTCTGGCACCCTCAACCTGAGCCTCGATGGCGACTCTCTGGCCGATCTGGATCTGGCGAGCTACGGAGTGCTGCTCAACGATCTCCAGCTCGACGGGATGCTCCCCCCCATGATCGAGTCCTGCGACGGTGTGATGAAGCTCCAGGTCGGGGATCTGTTCCTCGATACGGATCTGATCCTCCTCGGCGAGGCCGCCCAGTTCTCCATGTGGCTGCAGGTCGAGGCCACCATCGACTTTAAGACCGAAGAGAATGACGAGGGTGTGACCGAGCTGGTCTTCGAACTGGAGAACTTTGACAGCCTGGTCATGGAGGTCGTGACCAATCAGGGGATGTTTGAGGGAGATGACGCGGGCCTCGTGGACCTCATCGGCAACACGATGCTCCCCCTGCTCCTGGACAACCTCGCCGGCGACGCGCTCGCCCTTGAGATCCCCGCCATTGACGTCAGCGAGCTCTCTCCGGACCTGCCTGAGGGTACGGCGCTGAACATCGATCTCCAGGCCTTCAGTCGCAAGGACGCCTACCTGGTGATCGACGCTGGTTTGAAATAGTGAGCGAGCACCAAACCACCAGCCAGGGAGAGGCCGAGGAGCTGATCTTGCGCCTCGGTGAGGCCTTTGCCCACTGCGGTATGCCCAGCCACAGGCTTGAAGATCGACTGACGAGCCTCACCGAGTATCTTCAGCTTGAGGGCTCCTTCTTCGCGGTCCCGACCTCGCTGCTCGTCGATCTCGGAACCGGAACCCGTCACCGGGTGCGCCTGGCCCGCATTCGGCCCTCCAAGATCGACCTCGGAAAGCTCGAAGCCCTCCACGGGCTGGCGGACGCCATCCTCGCGGGCGAACAGGATCCGAGCTCGGCTACGAATCGCGTCCGGGAGATCATGACCGCCGAGAAGCGTTATGGCGCCGGCGTTCGATGGCTCGGCACCCTCATCGCCTCCTGCGCGGCCACGCGCTTCATGGGCGGGGGTGTCGACGAGATGCTGCTCGGCACGCTCGCTGGAGCCATGCTCGGCACTCTGTCTCTGATCCTTGGGTGGAGAGAGGGCTGGGGCAAGATGATCGAACCTCTGGGCGCCATGCTTGTCGCCTTCGTGACGGTGGTCGGTTCGGGCCTGTTTGAGGCTGTGGACGCGGACAAGGCGCTCTTGGGCGGGCTGATTGTCCTGGTCCCAGGCTTCACCATCGCCATCGCCGTACGAGAGCTGGTCAGCGGTCACACCGCCGCCGGCACCATTCGGATGGCTTCAGCCCTCATGACGACCTTGATGCTCGGCTTCGGAGTCGCCTTCGGATACCGCCTGGGCGTCCTGGTGGCAGGAGAGCCGGGGGCCGCCGTGATCGAGCCCCTGCCTCTGTGGTCGGCTTGGGCGCTCCTCCCGATCGCGGCGCTGAACATCGCGCTGGTCTTCGAGGTGCATCCCCGAGAGCTCTTCAGCGTGGTCCTCACGGCCTGTATGGGCTACCTGGCCCTGACCTCGGCGGCCGAGCCCATGGGACGGGAGCTGGCGGTGTTCGTGGCGGCGTTCACGGTCGGGATCGTCGGAAACCTGCTGGCGAGACTTCGGTCACGTCCCTTTGGCGTAGCCAGGCTCCCCGCGTTGCTCTTCCTTGTGCCGGGCGGTCTTGGATTCCTGAGCATCAAGAGGCTCTTCGGTGGAGAGGCCGTGGACGCCATGGCCTCAGCCGGTCAGGTCGGCCTGGTGGCCACAGCCCTGGTCACGGGACTCATGGTGGCCGATTCGGTGATGACCGCGAAGCGCGCCGGTCCAAACGAGGCCGTCTAAGCGCCCCCTGAGTTTGACGCGAGTCCCCACACACGACCACACTGTAGGGGTGGTCTGGAGCAGGCAGGGGGAACGCATGAATCGGGTCATTCTTATCGCCATCGTCGCGCTGGTGTTCACGGCATGCGAGGCCGGGGCGGGGCTTGAGGTCCCGTCCGAGGACGCAGGCTCGGTGACCGCGGACGTCTTCGGACAGGGAGACACGACGCCCATCACGCCTCCCGACGAGGACGCCTCGACGAACGAGGACACCAACCCCGTTGACCCTGCAGACAGCGGCGCTCCGGAGCCTGACGCTCCTGAGAACGGGTGCCAACCCGGTCAGGGCTGCTTCGGCGAGCCGTGCAGTGACGCACAGGACTGCTTGAGCGGCATCTGCTCGATGCACATGGGAGCCCAGGTCTGCTCAAAGACCTGTGACGCGGCCTGCCCAGACGGGTTCTCCTGTCAGATCGCCGCCGGAGCGACCGACGGCCAGTCGATCTGCATCTCCAATTATCCGAGCCTCTGCTTGCCCTGCGAGACCTCCGAGGGATGCGGGACCGACTCCCCGCAGGCCTGCGTCCGGTACCCGGGAGGCCTGTCCTTCTGTGGCGGCGCCTGCGACGCAGACACCCCCTGCCCCAATGGCTACGACTGCCAGCAGGTCGAGAACACCTCAGGCGTGGAGACGTTTCAGTGCGTGAACACGGAAGGGGTCTGCACCTGCACGGAGCTCGCCATCGACCTCGGCATGTCGAGCCCCTGTCGCGTAACCAACGAGCACGGTAGCTGCGAGGGTGTCTCGGCCTGCACCGTCGACGGCCTCGGCGCGTGCAACGCGCTCGAGCCGAGCGAGGAGGTCTGCGATGGGATCGACAACAACTGCGATGGCGTGATCGACAACGTGGTGTGCGATGACGGCAACCCCTGCACGGTCGACACCTGCTACGGAGAAGGTGGCTGTGGTCACGACCCCCTCGATGAGGGCGAGTGCCTCGACGGAGACGCGTGCACCATTGGAGACCACTGCGAGGCGGGCGTCTGCGTGGGCTCGCCTATCGACTGCGATGACGAGAACCCGTGCACGAAAGACTCATGCGACGGGCTCGGCGGGTGCTCCTTCGACCCTGTGGCCGGCCCCTGTGACGACGGCGAGATCTGCACCCTGGGAGACTTCTGCGAGGCGGGCGCGTGCATCGCCGGCGTCACCCTGGCGTGCGACGACCAAAACCCCTGCACCGATGACGCCTGTGGCGCTCAGGGCTGCATCAATGAGCCGAACGCTGAGCCGTGTGATGACCAGAACGCCTGCACGGTCTCCTCGGCCTGCGTGGCCGGCGCCTGCGTCGCTCAAGAGGCGCTGGGCTGCGACGACCAGAACAGCTGCACTATCGACGCCTGTGACCCCGCGGACGGCTGCCTGCACGCGCCTCACACCCAGCCCTGCGACGACGGGAACATCTGCACCCTCGGAGACGCGTGCTCGGCCGGCGCGTGTGCATCGGGCGGGGAGCTTATGGCCTGCGACGATCTCAACCCCTGTACCGACGACACCTGCGACCCTGAGCTCGGCTGTATTCATGTCCCCAACAGCCAGGCCTGCGATGACGGCAGCGACTGCACGGTCATGGACACCTGCAAAGACGGCCAGTGCCTCGGATCCGGCTCGCTGGAGTGCGACGATGAGAACCCCTGCACCATCGACGTCTGTCTGCCAGACGGGGGTTGCGACCACCAGATCACCCTTGGCGACTGTGAAGATGGCGACCCCTGCACCCTGGGAGACCAGTGCATCAACGGTGGCTGCGTCGCTGGAGAGGCCCTGGCCTGCGACGACCAAAACCCCTGCACCGATGACGCCTGCGACCCGACCCTCGGCTGCGTCTTCGAGCCCAACGAGGCGGACTGCGAGGACGGCAACGCCTGCACGACCGCCGACATGTGCTGGCAAGGCGACTGCGTCGCGATGGGTAATATCGAGTGCGATGACCAAAACCCCTGCACCATCGACTCCTGCAAGCCGCTCGAGGGGTGCGTGAACGCTCCGGTGGACGCGGCGTGCTCCGATGGGGATCCGTGCACCATCAACGACCAGTGCTCGGAGGGCGCGTGCGTGAGCGGTGAACCTCTGGCGTGCGAAGACCAAAACCCCTGCACTGCCGGCTCTTGCGACCTGGGCGTGTGCTCGTTTGAGCAGGTGGTCGGCGACTGCGACGACCAGAACGAATGCACCGCAGATGACCACTGTGAGGCCGGCTTCTGCGTAGCCACGGAGTCGGTGATCTGTGACGACGAGAACCCGTGCACGACC
>CALCNF010000384.1 GCA_937897815.1 uncultured Pseudomonadota bacterium
ACCAGGCTGCGATGCAGGGGGACGGCGAGACTCTGCTCGCCTGGATTCCATTGAGCTCTGAGCTGTGCGACCGCCTCGGCCGCCCTGCGCGCGCCGTGCACGTCCTCAGTCTAGGGGCGGCCCAGCTGCGCAGAGATGGGGATGGCCCTGGCGCCACCGCCCTGGAGGTGGAGGACGCCTTGCGCTGCGCGGCGGCGCGGTTGGAGGACTGGGAGTCACGCCTGGGGCAGGCGTACGCTCGGGTCGTAGATGAGGGCGCCCGCGATTGGAGCCTCGGATCCGTTCAGGGGCTGTACGAGGCCTGTCGCACCCTTGACCAGGGAGCCTGGATCGCACGGGGAGCGCTTCGCGTGGGCCAGGGATGGGCGGAAGAAGGACGGCTGGTGGACGCCGCGCGTCTCGTTGCCTTCTCCGCCGAAGAGCTGGAGGCGGCGCGCGAGGACTCAGCCGCAGAACCAGCATGGGCACTCGCTTGCAGACTGGGAGCCCGCGTGGCCCTCGAGGAGCAACAGGAGTGGGTTCTGCGGCGACAGCGTTGCGCGGCGCGACTCCTCTCCCGAGGTTGACGTTGACCGCACCCGCGCGGGACCGCTAGCCTGCTGCCTGCGTCGGCGAAGGTCGGCGCTCCCACGAACCGGGAACGTCTAAGCATGCTGTCCAAGCTCGTCACACTCGCATCCATCGTCGCCCTGCTGGGCGCGTGCGGTGATAAGGACGAGTGCACGACGGACTCTGACTGCCCAGGAAACAGCGTCTGCAGCTTCAATGTGTGCACCATCTCGGCCGGAGGCGACACCTCGATCGTGTTGGATGTCGAGCTCCCCTGCGATCCTGCGCTCCCCGGCGATCTGATCTTGAACGAGATCCTTGCCGACCCTGGCGGGTTGGATGTGGACGGAGATGGAATCGCCGATTCGGGCGATGATGAGTTCATCGAGGTCGTCAACGTCTCGGGCAAAGAGGTGGGCATCGCCAATGTCCTGGTGTCTATCGCTGCCTCGTCAACGAAGCAGCTCCAGCTCGGGCTGGAGTGTCTGCCGCCTAACGGTGCGCGGGTCCTCTTTGGCTCGGAGAAGGGCCTGGGTCTGGTGAACTCGGGTGCAACGGTCTCCCTGCTGATCAGCGGCGAGGTCGTTCAGGCACATACCTACGGGAGCGAAGGAGGGCAGGACGCGTCCCTGACCCTGGCGACGCAGCTCGATCCGACCTCAGGCTGGGTGAAGCACTCGGAGATCTCCGGGAGCGACTGGTCACCGGGAACGTGCTCAAACGGCAACGCCTTTCCGGACTGCTCTGGCGGGGCCGGAGGAGACGGGACCGATGCGTCGGGAGACGCCTCGAACCTGTGCGGTGAGTTCCCTGAGCCTGGCGACCTGGTCATCAATGAGGTCCTCGCGGATCCAGGCAGCGCCAACGACGCCAATGGGGATGGGGTCTCGGACTCAAGCGACGATGAGTTCATTGAGATCGTGAACACAGACCTGCGGCCCTACGAGCTCGCGGGCCTGACGCTCCACGACAACGACAAGGAGCGATTCGCGTTTCCTAGCGGCACCTGTGTGATGCCTGGCGAGACCATCGTGGTGTTCGGGAAATACGACGCAGAGACGGCCTCGATTGCGCCCGGTGTGCTGGCGTACGGCGCCACGCTGAGCTTGAACAATGATGGTGATGTGGTTCGTCTCGTCGACGGCAATGGCGTCGAGCTGGACACGATGGCCTATGGGAAATTCGCAGACGATGGGCCCTCGGGTCAGGATGATCAGAGCCTCACGCGGCTCACTCAAATGGACGCCTCATCGGGCTGGGTGAAGCACAGTGAGGCGCCGATGGCCGAGGGCGCAACGATGAGCCCGGGTACCTGTCAGGATGGGAACGCTTTTCCCGAGTGTGGCAGCGCGACTCCCGTTACCGACACGACGACGGACACCGCCCACTCCGATGTTATGGACGCTGACGTAGGGCCAGGGTGCGGCGCGCTCGTCGACGGGCCTGGGCTGCTGGTGATCAACGAGGTGTTGGTCGACGTCGGCGGCGAGGACCCCGCCTGTGGTGGTGCCTCATCGAGCAGCCAGGACGAGTTCGTAGAGATCGTGAACCTCTCGGATGAGGCGCTCGACCTCTCAGGCGTGCAGTTGTGGACGGGGGAGGGCGAGTCCCTGGACCTGATTCACTCCTTCGGGGCCTGGTGTCTGGAGGCGCGTCGAGGCTTGGTGCTGTTTGGAGGAGGAGCTCCGTCGCTCTGTGAAAAGGAGAGCACCATCGGTCTGGCCGACAAGGGCCTCTCCTTGAACAACAGCAACGGTCACCGCGTGGTGCTGACCGACGCGAACGGCGTCGAGGTCAGCGACTTTACTTATGACTCTGTGCCCAAGGGCGTCTCCTGGGCCCGGTCCCCGGAGGGAACAGGTGACTTTGCTCCTCACGGTGACGTGAGCACCTGCGCCTCGACAGCGGAAGGCGGCTTCTGCGGCGACACGGTGGAGGGCTGCGCGCCTGCCTGTGCGCTTGAGTTCTCGCCGGGCGCGTGCCTCGACGGCTCACCGCTGCCGTCCTGCTTGTAAGACGAGGGGCGCGTGAGCGATACGGGGCGTCCAAGACTGTGTCCCAGCTGCGGCAAGCTGATGGGTGTCGCGCGGATCTGCCCGTATTGTGGCGCAGACAGTGGCTCGTTGGTGAACCGCGTCAAGGCGGTGATCGCGCCTCGCGGGGCGGACGGCATTGGAATCACCCAGGCGCTGATCATCGTGAACGTGTTCATCTACCTGACGGCCATCGCGGTCGGAGGGGTGAGCTCTCACGGGGGGATGTTCGGCTTCCTGGCCCCCGACGGGGTGATGCTCTTTCGCCTCGGGAGCCTTGAGCCCCAGGCGGTAATGGCCGGCCAGTGGTGGCGGCTCTACCTCATGATGTTCCTGCACGGGGGGCTGCTGCATCTGGCCTTCAACTGCTACATCCTCTCCTTTTGTGGCCGGTATCTTGAAGAAGAGATGGGCGGCAAGCTGCTCTTCTTCGTCTTCATCGTCACGGGGCTGGGCGGTTCAGTGGCCTCGCTTCTGGCGAGCCCAGCCTCAAGCGTCGGCGCCTCGGGGGCGGTCTACGGGCTGCTAGGGACCATCGTGACCCGCAGGCGTCTCGTGGACGGCGACTTTCGAAACCCGTTGACCCAGCAGCTTCTCTATCTTCTGGGTATCAATGTCGTGTTCGGACTGGCCATGCCTGGAATCGATCACGCCGCCCATGGCGGCGGCTTCGTAGCAGGCGTGCTCGCGGCCTGGGTTTTGACGCGGATCCGCCTGTCTCGTGTCGGCACGGCGGCGCTCGTTTTCGGAATGTGGTTCGCGATCGTGTCCACC
>CALCNF010000385.1 GCA_937897815.1 uncultured Pseudomonadota bacterium
AACTCCACTTTGGACCTTGAACCCTACCCGTGACCCCAAACGCATCGCGGCGTTCCTCGCAGAGCGGGACATCGCCTACGAGCGCTGGGATCTCCCAGAGAAGGTCGTCCAGATCGCCTCCAAGAGCCGGCTCTCGGACGATGAGAAGACGGAGGTCCTCGACACCTTCCGTGCGCACCTCGACCGGCTGGCTCAGGACGCCGGGTACGTCGACGCCGACCTCATCGCCATTCGATCGGACTTCGACGGCATCGATGAGGCCCTCGCGAAGTTTGATAAGGTCCACTATCACGACGACGACGAGGTCCGCGCCATCGTCGGTGGCCAGGGCATCTTCGGCTTCATCGCCGACGACGGGCGCCAGTTCCTGCTCCGTGTCGAGGCAGGAGACTACATCAGCGTTCCGAAAGGGATGTGGCACTGGTTCTACTGCGACGACGAGAAGAACATCACGGCCATTCGACTCTTCCGCGACACGTCCGGCTGGGTTCCCCATTACCGCTCCACTGAGCGCGGCGTTCCGGCGAGCTGAGTCGATGAGCTCGCAGGCACCGCTCAGCGACGCGTCGCTCGAGGCGCGCGTGGAGCTCGCGGCCCTCGCGGCCCGGTATCACGCAGCAGGCTGGATGCTTGGCACGAGCGGCAACCTCAGCGCACGCGTCGCAGACGACCGATTCGTGGTGACCGCGTCGGGATGTGACAAAGGACGGCTCACGCCGAACGACTTCGTCGAGGTCGACCCGGATGGGACTGTCGTAGGCGCAGGACCCGGTCGACGGCCGAGCGCGGAGACCTCCATTCATCTCGCCGTCTATGGACCATGCCCGGAGGTAAACGCCGTCCTGCACGTCCACACACCGGACAGCTCTCTGCTCAGCCAGGGCTCGACAAATCCTTCCTTCCTGGACTTCACGGGCTTCGAGATGGTGAAGGGATGGGGGCTCTGGGAACCTGCCGCTGTCGCGCAGCTCGCGCTCTTCGACAACCACGCAGACGTACCGCGAATCGCGGATGACGTGCGCGCCTGGCTCACGACCAAACCTGCGGTTCCCGCGCTCGTCATCGAGCGCCACGGCATCACGGCCTGGGGGGAGGACCTGACGGCCGCCCACCGACATGTAGAGGTGACCGAGTTCCTCTGCCGAGTCGCACGAAACGGCGGGCCGGAACCGGACTGAGGCGACGCCTCTAGCTCTTGCCTTTCCTGGTGGCCGTCTTCTTCTTCGTCTTGGCGGGGGCCGCCTTCGGCTCCTCAGCGGCCGGCGTGGCCGGCTCGGCAGGCGTCTCTACCTTGAGCTTCACGCCCTTTGGAGCATCGCCCAGCGCCGTCCACACTCCATCGAGGTCGTCCCCTGTCTCTGCCGTCGCCTTGAGGAGCTTCGCCCACTGTTTGGGCTCATACGAAGAGCTCTTCTCCAGGCCTGCGACCTGAAGAGCCTCCAGCGCGACGGCCCGAGCGGAGTGGTAATCGTAGCGACGCTGTAGCGCGCTGA
Organism: uncultured Pseudomonadota bacterium; assembly: GCA_937897815.1. GTDB lineage: Bacteria > Myxococcota_A > UBA9042 > PHBI01 > CALCNF01 > CALCNF01. Next base: position 1,494 of record CALCNF010000385.1, read on the forward strand.
CCAGCTGGTTGAAGCCCTGAGCCATTCCTATCCCCCTCATGCCCGAACGCCCGTTAGGCGCTGAAATCACTCGGCAATTCTCATCCTGAAGCAACAGATCGTAGCATAGGACACCTCAGGGAAGAGGGTCAACAGGGCGCGACCAGCCTCGGCGATTTCCTCCCGACTTGTCGTCACGCATTGTGAGAACCGGCCTGGACTCCCTATACTCACACGGCTCCCAATGGCCGCAGGGCGATCTGTGTGAACCTGACCAACTCTATTCGATGGCTGATCCCAGCGCTCGCGCTGCTGCTCCTCGGGAGCTGCGGAGACGAGCAGATCATCGCAGTTGGCGGAGGCCCCACGCCGGACGCTCAGGTGACCACATCGGATGGCGTGACTCAGACGCCTGCGCCCGTCAACGCGAAGCGTGAGATCGTCCTCCTGCACGACAGCTCGAAGCCGCTGGCGTTGGTGGTGACAGACCAGGTTCTGATCCGAGCCAAGGTCATTGATTATGAGCTGGGCGGGCCAGCCAACGACGTCGCCGTATCGTACAAGGTCGTCGATCAGACCGCGGAGGGCGACGGCTCACTCGCGGCGAGCCAAGCGATCTCC
>CALCNF010000386.1 GCA_937897815.1 uncultured Pseudomonadota bacterium
CCCCCGTCGCGCGTCCCGACGTGCTGTGCGCGATCCCCGTCGGAATACCGACGTCGACCAGCTCGTCTCGCGAGATGGCTGTTCCTGCTCCCGTCCAGCGCTTTCACTCGTCGCGCTCACCTCTGGACCGACCGTCGACCGACGCGCTCATGGCGCGACTCCCTGGACCCGCGGACGACTGGCGCGCGACCACGAAGGATGAGGAGCTCCAGCAGGAGCTGAACTTCGCCGCGAGCCCGCCTGTCGCCAAGGGGCCTATGGGTACCGCCCAGGTCACCTCTCCTGGGCTCACTCATATTGGAACGACCCTGTCCCCGCCACGCGTGACCTTTCATACCCATCCGAACGGCGTGGACGCGCCTGGGCTGGAGCTGGAGACCGCTCGCTCTCTGAGCGCGCTGCCCGAGCTGGTGCCCCGGGTGATGCTGATTGTTTTGGCGCTGCTCACGGCGGCTATCGTGACCCCCACCCTGGGTCCCGATGGGCTCGTGAGCCCCTGGCAAGCCCTCCTGACTCCCGGGAGCACGCCCTTTACGGTCGGCGCTTTCGGGGTGCTGCTCGCGGCCATGGTGTTCGGGCCTCTGGAGCCCATGATCCGCGCGGCGCTCTCCGCGTTCCTTGGTGTCGGGCTCTTGATCTTCGCCTCGCTCCTGGTCGGTGAGCAACTCCAGGGAGGCGGCTTCGACATGCACCCGGGCATCCAAGCCATCTTCGGGGCGACCCTGTCGGCGCGTATCGTCATCGGGCTCTGCGCCTGCATCCTGCCTACCGCGCTGGCCTGGTGGAGCCTCAAGCCTGAGAGCTCAGGGGCTCGGATCCTCCTCGGCGCAGGTGTGCTTCTCGTTCTCTATGGGTACCTGGCGCTCCCAGGGGTCGGCATCGGAGAGCGCTCGGCGCTCGCCGTCCTGGTCGATGCGGTCGTCGGGAGCCCGTTCATGGGTGACCGTATCGGCGCGGCGCTCGCGCTGATCCCGGGATTCGTCGCCTTGGGCGCTGTCCCCCTGTTCTGGTTGTACAGGGAGCGCTCGGCTACGGGGATCGCCGGTCTGTTCTGGGCCAGCCTGATCCTCCCCCTCGTGGCCCTCGCCCTGTTCGTGTCGACGGCCTCGTCATGGGCCAGCGTGCTCGGGCCTCTCCAGGCGGTGATCACCCTGGGCGCGGGGCTGCTCCTGGTGCCGATGACGCTCGGTGAGCTCCTGGTGCTCATGGGCGGCGCCGAGGCCGAGGAAGAGCCGCTCCCGACCTGAGCTCTTGGCCCACGCCGAGTCCAGACGCTCGCGAGCCTAGTCGTCGTCCTCGGCGTCGATCTTCCTCAGGAGGTCGTACGCGCGGGCGTAGCGCCGGTCGCCCTTGGGGAAGACCGCCAGGACCTGGGTGAGGAGCTTCTTGGCGCGATCGGGGTTGCTCGAGAGCTGGCTCTCCGCAGACTTGAGCCAACCGTCGGCCTTCTCACGGACCTGGTTCATCACGCTTCTCGCGACGCTCTGCCCCGATGAGAGGTTCAGGGCCTTCCGGGCGAGCTTCCCGGCTCGCGCGTCGTTCCCAGAGAGCACGGCGTTGTTGGCCTGGGTGGCGTACTGGTCGGCCAGCAGTCGGTCGATGCGGCGCTTGTACGCGCCCGTGATTCCCTTATCGAGGGCCTTAGCGCGCTTGAGAGAAGAGATGGCGCCGCTCAGGTTCTCCGAGGCGGCCTGGGACTGACCGGTCTCCCACTGTCGTTGAAAGGCGGTGATGTCGGACAAGAGGCGCTTGGCCTTCTTTCGCTGTCGGTCCGAGTCGGTGTTGCGCATCACCCGATCGAGTATCTTCTTGGCCTGGGAGAACTTGCCAGAGCTGTATTTAGCGAGCGCCGGAGCGATGTCCAGGGGCTCGGGGGCCGCCTTCGCTGGCGCGGGATCATCGGGCCACTCCGGCTCGAGTTCATATCGGCTCGAGGTCCGCTTCTTCGAGGCGCCGCTTCGCTTCGAGCTCGACTCCGACCGAGACGGTCGCCGCTTGCTCTTCGGTTCGCTCTTGGCGACCTCCTTGCCGCCCGTCGAGGCCTCCTCTTGATACTCTCGCTTGAGGGCGACCACCTCGGGGTCCTCGGGCAGGACCAACAGGGCCTTGTCGAGCTCCGCGATGGCGGCGGCGCGGCGCTCGGCCTTCGCGAGGGTCCGCGCCTCGTCCAGGTGTCGGCTCACGATGCCCTCTTTGGCGTCGTTGATCAGGGCCTTGGCGTCACCAAAGTAGACGGAGGTGTCGGGCACCTCGCCGAGCTTCTTGATGGCCTCTTTGTATCGGTTGGCCTCCATCGACCCACGAACGGCCTCCATGACGACGCTCGCCAATTCCTCCTGGGCGACGCGCGCGATGGCCTCATTGGCGCTCGCCTTGTCGACGGCCTGGTCCCTCGCCGCCTCAAAGAGGCGTCTCGCGTCCGCCCATCGCCAGGCCTTGTAGGCCTCCAGCCCCTCCTGCATGAGCACCGCTGCGCCCGCTGGAGAGCCCGGGGACTGAGTCACCTCCTCGGACCCTGGGTCGCCGCCGCCGGGGAGCAGGCCCGTGAGGCTCAAGACGCCGACGATGGCGAGGGCCCCCAGGGTCGCGAGACCCGCCCATTGGAGCAGCTGCGGAGAGCTCGGGCGCGCCTGCTGGGCGGTCCTTGAGAGATCGGGACCCGCGCGCCGCGTCTCGGGAGCGCGTCGTGGCTCCGGCGCGGCCCTCTCGGGGATCGCTGGTGCGACGTCGGTCGCCTGCGGCCTTCGGTTGGGATTGTAGGAGGGGTCGCGCTGGAGCTGCGCGATGTCGATCATCTGGGTCTTCTCGGCCTCGCTGGGCCCTGACCCCATAGCCCTGGGATCCTCCCACTGAAATCGCGACATGCCGGCCTCCACCGCCATGCCGTGAGTTAAGAGGACCTCGGTGACTGGCTCGCCGTCGATGAGGGTGCCGTTGCCCGATCCCAGGTCCTTGAGGCGGTACCCATCATCGGTACGGTTCAACTCGAAGTGCCGGCGGCTCACGCTCGAGTCCGCGATCACGAGATCGCAGTCCGCGTGCCGCCCCACCACGAGGTGAGTCCCCTGGATCTCTAGCGCCTTCGATCCTTGGGGGCCCCCGAGGGGCACGAGCCTGAAGATCAGGGGCTCGGGCTCCTCGACGATGGCCTCGGTCAAGGCGACCGTAGCGTCGTTGCCCTCGACCGGCTCCTCGGGGATGGCGGTGACCTCCGCGACCGTGGCGTCGCTGTCCGCCTCCTGAAGAATGGCGGTCACCTGGGCGACGGGCGCCTCGCTCTCGGGTTCCTCGGGGATGGCCGCGACCTCGGCGACCGTGGCGTCTCCCGAGGCCGACGGGTCGAGCATCATCGTGCGGGCTTCGTAGGTCTGACTGTCGCTCGGGCCCGGGATCACGGCCGGGAGATCGGCCGGCGTGTCACCATCGAGGATCCCTGCTTCCTTGAGCTCGTTGGAGCTCAGGACACCCGTCTTCCCCGCGAGATCTCCACCCTCGTCGTCGCCTGGTCGCTCGACGTCTTGCGGGGTCGGATCCTCTTCGCCGCCCGAGGCGTCCCCTTCATCGACGCGCGTGCGCTCCGAGAAGGAAAACTTACTGTCTTCGTCAGACATGGCGCTCCAGAAGAGAGGATCAAGCCCAGGAGAATGAGCGAGGTGATTGTAGGGGCCGTCCACCCGGTGTCAACGACCGGATCGACAGCCTGAATTCCCGGATCATACCTCGCATCGTGTTCATGGCCCGCTTTTGTCGCGCCGGTGGTGTAGGCTAATGCCGTTCCACCTCGACCTGGCGGGCCCTTGTCGACCTTTGTTCCCATCAACGACGTGTGCAATCTCGGCTGCAGCTTTTGCGGCATCCGACGCGAGGGCGCCGCCCACGATGATGAGCTGCGAGCGCGCCTGGGTTCAGCGGGCGAGGGACGGGTGACCTTCGGCGGCGGCGAGCCGACGGTCGATGACCGTCTTCCCGACCTCCTTGAGGTGGCGAGGGAGAGCGGGGCCGAGGGCGTCGTCGTCGAGACCAACGGGGCCCACGCCGCGGACCCCGACTACGCTCGAGCCCTTGTCGAGCATGGGCTCACCCACGCTCGCCTGATGCTGCTCTCGAACCGCGCCGAGACCTACGAGCGGGTGGCCGCCGTGGGGGAGGCCTGCGAGTTGGCGTGGATCGGCGGGCGAGCGCTCCTCGACGCGGGTGCTTCCGTGAGCGTCGTGGTGCCCGTCTGTCAGGGGAACGTCGACGAGCTCGTGGAGCTCGTCGAGGACGTCGCGGCACGCCTCAGTGAGGTGGAGGCGCTCACCTTGCGACCCGTGTTCTTCTCTGTTCCTCAGCGAGAGGGGCCCCACGCCGACGATATCCGGGCGCGCGCGGCCCGTGAGATGGTTCGGCTGGAGGTCCTCGCGCCGGCGCTGATCGCCGCCGTTCGTCGCGCCCAGGAGCTCGACCTTGAGATCCATGTGGACGCGGCAGATGGGCTCCCCCTGTGCGCCCTGCGTGACGCGCTGGAGGCTCTCGACCGGGTTCGGCCGCCTCGCGGTGGCCAGGTCGAACGCCGCGAGGAGTGCCTCGGCTGCGCCATGCTTGAGCGCTGCGGCGGCCAGGGTCCCATGGACGCGGCCCTCTTCGGCGCCGCCACCCTTCGACCCTTCGACCGAATCCCCCCGGCGCTGATCCGCAACCCGACCTTTGAGCCTGTCTTCCTGCGGTCACCAGGGCTCCCGGCGCCAGGATTTGGCTTCGGTGACAAGGTGGAGATCCGCGTCGTCATGCCCTGCAATCAGGATTGCACCTTCTGCTTCGTGAACCGGGAGGCTCCGAGCCCGGACCTGGAGACCCTTGAGGCGGGCGTGGATCAGGCGATCGCCAGCGGCGCCCAGGCCATCGTGTACACGGGCGGTGAGCCCACCCTCTCCAAGCACCTCCCAGCGCTGATCCGCCGCGCGACCGAGGGGGGTGTGCCCTGTCGGGGGATCCAGACCAATGCGCTGCGGCTCGCGGACGGGCCGCTGGCCGAGGCGCTGATCGACGCCGGGTTGAACCACGCCCATGTCTCACTGCACGCGGCGGACTCACGGCGCTATCAGGCCATCACCGGCTTCGGCGAGCCCGAGGACGCCGCTCGTGGCGCCAGGCGCCTGGTCGATGCGGGCGTGGACGTGAGCATCAGCCTCGTGATCTGCCAGGAGAACGCCGATCACATGGAGCCGACCCTGCGCTTCATTCGCGAGGAGGTCGGCCCCGTTCGCGTCGTCCTCTCGGTGGCCCGAGAGCAGCTCGGTGTGCCGCGTCCCTGGGACCAGACCCTGGTGCGCTACACGGAGGCGGCCCAGGCGGTCGTGGAGGCCCTGGATGTCGGGCCCGCCTTGGGGTTGATCATGGACTCCGCTGGGACCTGTTCGATGCCTCCCTGTGTGCTGCCGCGTGAGGCGATCGAGCGCCACGCCGATGTGCTCCTCGTGGGGCATCGGGTGATGACCTGGGAGGGGGAGACAGAGGCCCGCGATGAGGCGGGCGATGACCACGCGGTGTCCAACGAGTTCGTGGCCACCTGTCAGGAATGCGGCTTTCGGGAGCGCTGCCCAGGGATCCAGCGAACCTACCTGGAGAGGCGCGGCGACTCCGAGTTTCAGGCGGTCGCCCTCGACTGACCCGTCGGGAATCACCAAAGGTCACGGAACCTTTGTGGTTTTTGGACAGTCCAAAGGGGCGATGTTAGTCCAGAATCGTCCGGGCCTTTAGGCCCGTCCGAGACACGGGGCCATTGTCTGATGATTCTTCCTGCTTTTTCTCTTCTCGCGACCGCCGGCGCGACCGCCGCGGAGCAGACCAACGTCTTCGCTCATGTGCTTGAGTCGCGGGGGGTCGTCCTCGCCGTTCTGGTCATCTTGGTGCTCTTGAGCCTGAGTTGCTGGTTCGTCATCGGCTACAAGCTCTTGTCCATCGGGCGAGCCATCGGTCGCAGCAAGCGGTTCGTCGAGTCCTTCCGCGGCGCCGCTCGCTTGGCGGAGCTGTACGAGGAGACGGAGACCATGAAGGGCTCACCGGCCCAGAACATGTTTCGGGCCGGCTACGAAGAGCTCGAGCTGATCTTGCGAGAGCGCGAGGGCCGTGAGGAGGCCCAGAGGACCGAGGGCGACGGTCCCGCCGCCAGGCCCATGACCCCCGGAGAGGCCTTCGAGAACATCGAGCGCCGCCTACGGCAGGCGTCGCGAAACGCCATCTCCAGTCTGGAGTACGCCGTCGGGTTCCTGGCCTCCGTGGGCAGCGCCGCCCCGTTCATCGGTCTCTTCGGGACGGTCTGGGGCATCATGAACGCCTTCGCGTACATCGACCCGTCGCGTCCCATCCTGGAGACGGTCACGCCGCACATCGCCGAGGCCCTGGTGGCTACGGCGGTCGGGCTGTTGGCCGCGATCCCGGCGGTCATGGCCTACAACTGGCTCTCCGGTCGTCTGGAGAAGCTGGACGTGATCCTCGATGACTTCGCCGTGGATTACCTCAACGTGCTTCGTCGGCACTTCTTCTCCTAAGCCACCACCAGGAGCCGCAACATGGGTATGGGCGCGCCGTCGGGCGGAAAGGGCGGAAAGAAGGGTCGGAAGGTCCTCGCCGAGATCAACGTCACGCCGCTGGTCGACGTGATGCTCGTGCTCCTGATCATCTTCATGGTCGCCGCTGGTGTGCAGACCGTGGAGATGCAGGCCGAACGAGAGAAGACCCTGGAGGAGGCCGAGCGGATCCTGGAGGAGGCGATCGCGGCCCAGCAGAAGAAGGAGCCCGAGCACCAGAAGGTGGGCGTCGACCTGCCCAAGGTGAACAGCGAGGCTGTGAACCTGAAAGAG
>CALCNF010000387.1 GCA_937897815.1 uncultured Pseudomonadota bacterium
AAGCGGTACCTCTCCAAGCCCTTGAGACGCTTCCTGCCCGACCATGTGGTGAAGGTCGTCGACTCGGAGGGCAACGAGGTGGGCCAGTGCCGAGAGCTGTTCGAGCTGGTCGAACCCTCCAGCCTGGATGCCGATATCCTTCGAATTCGACACATCGATCACCCGACCGCGACGGCCGAGGCGGGCCGGCCTGAGACCGTGCTGCACTACACCAAGGAGGTCGTGCTCTCTTCGAGCGGTCTGTCCACCCAGCTTCCTGGAATCGAGGCGCTGAGTGACATCATTCGTTTCAACCTCGGACGCATGCGACGCCGCATGGACAATCCGTACGAGGAGTACCGCTTGATTCACCCCCAGCGCCGGGAGCTGATGGCGGTTCCCTGTGCCCGGGTCTATCACATCAACGTCGTCCTGAAGGTGACCTCCGGGAGAGGGGCCGACAGCCAGGTCGAGATCGAACGGGCCCGCGTCATCGTTGACCAGCGCGGAATCAAGCGAATCGAGACCGTCACCGCGACGGGGGCTGATCGTTACCGCCGGCGCCACGACCCGACCGTGGATATGTCCGAGCTGGAGTAGCCAAGAGGGAAGGTTTGCCCGCGCTGCGCCATCGATGCTAAGTCCGCCGTCTCGAACGCCACTTCGCTCATGGAGTCTGCTCATGCTCCGGTCTCTCGCCTGTCTCTTTACCGTCACTTTCGTCCTGTCCGGTTGCTCGGATCCAGGCCCGCCTTGTGACGTCCTCGCGGAGCGTCTGTGCGCGGTCGCGGATGAGGCGTTCTGCTCGGTCGTGACCCAGCAGGCCGAAGAGAAGCGCGCGGACGCAAAGAAGCAGGACGAGTGTCGCGCTGTGCTTGAGGACACCACCAAGCTCCGCGAGGTGCTCGATGGCGTAAAGGCGGCGACGCGCTTTCAACTGGAGGCGAAGCAGCCGCCTGAGCCCAAGAAGCCGAAGAAGGCAAAGAAGGCCAAGGAGGCCAAGAAGGCTAAAGAGGCCAGGCCCAGGGCGAAGAGCGCACCCACTACGGCGGCTCCACCCAAGGCCGCGGCGCCCGCCGCGCCGCCACCGGCCGTGAAGCCCGCCCCGCCAGCGAACGCCAGGTGACCGCGACCCGGGTTCAAGAAACGGAACGCCCTTGGAGCCGGCCCGCCCTGCCGGTACACTCAGCGCGCCCTAACCTCGGAGATCCCTTGAGACGTCTAGTACAACTCGGACTGTTGCTCGCCGCGCTCGCGCTGTGCGCATGCGAGGCTGATGAGCCGTCCAGCACCGCAGCGGTCGACGCGGACGTCGTGGCCGACGCTCTCGATGTGGGAGATGTCTCGGCCGAAGCGGGCGTGCCGGATCGGTGTTGCCCAGCGGGCGTATGTCCCTTCGGCGAGGTCTGCCTGGAGGGGGCCTGTCACCCCCAGCCTGGACAGTACGGGTGCTTCGTCGATGGTGAGTGTGAAGATGGCCAGCGCTGTGACGACTCGGTGGTCTGCACCTGTGAGGATGCGAGCTGTAAGCCGGCGACGGGGATCTGCCGTTGGCCCGGTGACTGCTGCAATTCGGACGCAGATTGCAGCGGGAGCGACGTATGCGCGGCCGGCGTCTGTCGTCCACTCCCAGCAGACCTCGGCTGCTGGCATGAGGGGAACTGCGCCGCCGGCCAGGTGTGCGAGGGCGTGGTCGCGTGCCCCTGCGGCGACGGCGATTGCGTATCGGAGGAGGGGCACTGCTCGCTCCCGGGTCTGTGTTGCCTGACGGACGCGGAGTGTGGAGACGGTGGGCTCTGCCTTGAGTCCCGTTGCGTAGCCAGGCCCTCGGGAGGCCAGTGCTTCTCGGATGCCGACTGCTCGGGCGCGACCGTCTGTGCGGGCGCCTACCTCTGTCCCTGTAACAGCGCTTCCTGCATCATCCCGTCGACCCCGGGCGCCTGCGTAGCTCCGGACGAGGCGTGCTGCGTGAGCGGCAGCGATTGCCCGCAGCCGTCCCTGTGTGTCGCGGGCGCCGCCTGTGAGCCTGCGCCGGGTGGAAACATGTGTTACCTCGACGCTCACTGTGGCGCGGGCCGCGAGTGTGTCGGAGCCACGATCTGCGAGTGCGACGAGCTCTGCCCGACCGGCGCCTCTGTCGCCGGGACGTGCCGCACCGTGGCCACGCAATGCCAGACCGATGACGATTGTGGTCTGGGGCTCACCTGCGTCATCCGTGACCAGGCCTGGTGCCCGGGCAAGCCCAATCCGGTCAACGGTGTCTGTGTAGAGGCCATGGACACCGGCTGTTGGACCGCCGACGACTGCAAGGGTGATGAACGATGCACGGGTGAGGTGATCTGCACGGATCCGGCCGGCTGCGAGCAGACCAACAGCCCGGGTGTCTGCAACCCCTATCCGATGGCGGGAGATTGCTGCGACAGTCATCTGGACTGTGAGCCCGGGATGGAGTGCAGAAACTCGAACACAACGGTCACGTGCCCTCCCACGGTCACGGCCGTCTGCCTGCCGGTACCCAAGTATGGCGAGGACTGCTGGAACTACCTCGACTGCCCCGTGGGCCAGGCGTGCAACAAGGCCTGGATATGCCCCTGCAATGGGCGGTGCGGTAAGAGCCACGAGGGGTGGTGCGGGTCCATGGACGGACAGGGCTGCCACGCCAATGTCGACTGTGGATCGGGCTACACCTGTTCGAGGGATGAGGAGTGTCTGCTCAACCCGTGCTTTAGCACCTCCGAGTGCCCGACGAGCGGCACCTGCAAGTCGAACCTCACCGGACAGTGCTGGAGCAACAGCTCCTGCCCGAGCGGACAGTACTGCGAAGGTCTGCGCGTGTGCCCCACGGATACGACCTGCAACGATCCGGACAAGCCCGGCGTGTGCAGCCCTCTGAAAGAGGTCGGTGAATGTTGCGACTCCTACAAGGCCTGTGAGGCGGGAGCGCGCTGCATCTCTGCCGTGACGGGAACAGGGTGCGTCCTCGACGTATCCTCGATCTGCGCGCCCTACGTGCAGTTCAACATCACCTGTTTCTCGGACAACGACTGTGAACCCAGTCGAGAGTGCATCGGCGCGGAGCTCTGCGCCTGTGGGCTCTCTGGATGCGACACGTCTCCCGTCGCCGGGACGTGCACGCTCAAGTAGGTGCCTCGATGAGCTGGTTGCTCGAACCTCACCCTGATCTTGAGGCCCCCGTGGGGCCGGTGTGTCTGGTCGTGATGGACGGCGTGGGCGTCGCCCCGCCGC
>CALCNF010000388.1 GCA_937897815.1 uncultured Pseudomonadota bacterium
ATGTGCCGTTCCGAACCGTCTATCTCCACGGGATGGTGCGCGACTCCAAGGGACAGAAGATGTCCAAGTCGAAGGGCAACGTCATCGACCCTCTGGAGGTCACCGAGCAGTACGGTGTAGACGCCATGCGCTTCACCCTGGCGACCATGGCCGCGCAGGCCCGCGACGTGAAGCTGGACCTGGAGCGCGTCGCTGGATACCGGGCGTTCGCCAACAAGATCTGGAACGCGACGCGGTTTGTGAACATGAACATCCCCGAGGGGACCACGCCTGCGCCTCTGAATCTGGACGACGTCGCGTCCCTGAGTCTCTCGAACCGATGGCTGCTCCACAAGCTCGATGAGACCATTGAGCGGGTCACGAACGCCCTGGACACCTTCCGGCTCGACGAGGCGTCGAGCGCCATCTACAGCTTCCTGTGGCATGTCTACTGCGACTGGTCGATCGAGCTCTCCAAGCCCGCCCTTCGCGAGGACGCTCAAGAGGCCGAATCGACCCGCGCTGTGCTCCTGCACGTCCTCGACCAGGGGATGCGGCTCTTGCACCCGTTGATGCCCTTCATCACGGAGGAGATCTGGACCCGGCTGCCGATCGCGGACCGCGATACGGAGAGCGTGATGATCGCCTCATGGCCCAAGACGGACGCACGTCGACGAGATGATGACGCTCGCGCCGCGCTCGACCACGTGATCGCCATCGTCGAGAAGATTCGTACGATCCGTGGAGAGAATGGCATCTCACCCAAGGTCGATATTCGAGCGGTCGTCTCCGTCTCCGACGAGGCGAGCGTCGGGCTCATCGATGGGGCCTCTGCCATCCTTGAGCACCTGGCTCGCGTCACGGATCTCACGGTGTCGGTCGGAGCCGAGCGCCCGCCGAAGAGCGCGGTCGCGGTCGCCGGGGATTGCACGGTCTATGTGCCTCTGGAGGGCCTCGTTGATCTCGAGGAGGAGGTCGCTCGTCTCGAGAAGGCGATCACCAAGCTCGACAAGGAGATCGCCAAGCTCTCGGGCAAGCTGTCCAACGAGCGATTCATCGCCAACGCGCCCCCAGAGGTGGTCGCGAAGGACCGCGCGCGCCTCGCAAAGGAGCAGTCTCGTCGGGCCACGCTCGCCGAGAGCGCCGAGGCCCTCAAGGGCTGAGTCCGCCCCTGGAGCGCCTCCACATCGTTGACGCCCGCTCGCCCTGTGGCTAGAAGGGGGCCGAAGTGTAGTCCGAGTAGACAGGATGGTCGCTGGCTGACGCGTTCGCGCGGCGGCGAGAGGAAAGTCCGGGCATCACAGGACATGGTGCTGGATAACGTCCAGCGGGGGTGACCCCAGGGAAAGTGCCACAGAGAGTAGACCGCCCTCCGAGCTCTTCGGGGCTTCGAGGGTAAGGGTGAAAGCGTGAGGTAAGAGCTCACGGCGGCCCCGGGGTGACCCGGGGCGGCGGTAAACCCCACCTGATGCAAGAGTTCTGGAGTTGGCCCTCGGGCCTCGGGTGTCCGTCCGCGCCTCCAGAGTAGTTCGCTCGAGCCCTGAAGCAATTCAGGGCCTAGATGAATGGCCATTGCCGGCGAGAGGGTGACCGATCGGCGGTACAGGACCCGGCTTACAGGCTGCTCGGGCTACACTTCGTTCCCCATCTCTTTTTCGGTGTCCATGAACGCAACCCAGAACACGCTTATCAGCATCAGCACGCTGACAGTTATGGTGGTCACGGGGTGCGCTCAAGAGGACAGCCCAGCGCCTACGAGCGCTCCGGTTGACGCGATCGACGTGGGCGTCGATGTCACCTCGGAGGACCCGGGACTGGGACCCGACTGGTCGGTCGAGGCCATGGTTCCCCCGGGCACGGATCGCGCGAACATCTATGGGCTTGCCCCCGATGCCTGGCAGACGGCCGTGGAGCTTGGCCTGGACTACGCGCAGGTCTGGCCTGTGACCGAATCGGGACTCCTGCTCCCTTACGAGCCCCTGGCGCAGGTGTTCGATCCCGAGGCCATCGATCCCGGGGTGCTCTTCCTGCAAGACGTCGCGCGCGGGGCCTTCGGCTTTGGGACGATCCCCGAGCTCTACGCATGGCTGGGCCTGCCACCCTACGACGACGTCGAGCGCCCCGAGGGCGTGCCTCCTGGTGCCCCCATGGGCGCCGGTGTCATGGAGACCCCGCTGGGCAGCGCGCTCACCTTCGGGTGTACAGCGTGTCACGCGGGTCGCTTACTCGGCCGGACGGTGATCGGGCTCCCCAACCGAATCACACGCGCCAACCGGTTTTTCGAGTTGGGAAAGAGCGTGCTGGAGACCCTGGACGCGGTCGACTTCCAGGGGCTGACCGGGGCCACAGACGAGGAGATGGAGATGCTCGCGCGATCCCGGGAGAACGCTCGGGCTATCGGGGCGCGCCCGCCCATGGCCCTGGGCTTGGACACGTCTCTGGCTCAGGTCGCCCTGAGCCTCGCCAGGCGCGAGCTGGACCCTTATGCCTCCAAGTCTCAGGAGTACGAGGCGAACCCACGTCCCAACGGTCTGGAGACCCTGGTCGCAGACAGCAAGCCCATGCCGTGGTGGACCATGAAGTACAAGACCCGCTGGTTGGCTGATGGCTCTATCGTCGCCGGCAACCCGGTCCACACGAACTTCCTCTGGAACGAGATCGGACGAGGTACCGATATGGAGGTCCTGGAGGGGTGGCTGGAAGAGAATCTGGAGGTGGTTGAGGCGCTCACCGCGGCCGTGTTCGCCAATGAGGCCCCTCGCTGGACGGACTACTTTGGGGCGAACACGATCGACCTGGAGCGGGCGAAGCGGGGTCAGGCGCTCTTCGAAGCGCGATGCGCCAGCTGCCATGGGACCTACGAGAAGGCCTGGGACCAGGAGGACGCCGCCGACCTGGATCCGGTCGCGCGCCTGGAGACCGTTCGGGTGAGCTATCACGAGCGGACACCCGTGGTGAACGTGGGCACGGACCCTCAACGCGCAGAGGGGATGAACCACTTCGCGGATCGACTCAATGACCTCCAGATCTCCAAGGCGACGGGGACGCTCGTCGAGACCCAGAGCGGCTATGTCCCTCCGCCGCTTGTCGGGGTCTGGTCCCGCTATCCCTATCTTCATAACAACAGCGTCCCCACCCTGTGCGACCTCCTGACCCCCGCGGCGGAGCGGACGAAGGTCTTCTGGCAGGGGCCCAGCGAGGATCCCGAGGCTGACTTCGACGCGGACTGCGTCGGGTTCCCCACAGGTGACGCCGTCCCCGCCCATTGGAAGCTCGCGGAAGACGCCTTCTTCGATACGTCGCTACCAGGCCTCTCCAACGTAGGTCACGAGTCGATGTTCGTTGGCCTTGACGGCGCGAGCGAGCTCACCAGTGAGGACCGTGGCGATCTCATCACCTACCTGAAGACGCTCTGAGCGAAGGGCGCGCCTGCGACAGCAGGGGCGGAGGCGGTCGCTCCCAGGCCTAGGCCTCTTCAGCAGGCTTGAAGTAGAGGAACCGCTGGCAGTTCGGGCACGACTGGAGGGTCTCCGCGCGCTGTACGAGAATGAACAGCTGCGGGGGAAGCTTCATGGAGCAACCGAGGCACTTTCCGCCGGTCGCGCCGACGACGGCTTTACCGTCTCGACGGGCCAGCACGCGCGCGTAACGGCGAAGCAGTCCATCATCGAGCCGACCGTGTACGCTGGTCTTCCGCGACTCAATCGCGTCGATCTCTCGGTTCAGCTCGGCGAGGCGGTCTCCGCTCGTCGCCTCCTCCTTCCGGACCTCCGCCTGGAGCTCAGCGAGCTTCTCTTCCTGGCCAGCGATCGCCGTCTTGTACTCGTCGATGGCCCCGTTCAGTCGCTTCAGCTCGGTCTCGTCCTCGCTGTACTTCTTGCGGAGGTTGTCCATCTCGCGCTGCATCGCCGCGTACTCTTTGGTGCGCGTGACGCCGGCCATCTTGCTCTTGGCCTTCGTTAGACGCTCACCGTCGTGCTGCAGGTCCCCCTGGCGCTCGTTGTAGAAACGCTGCGCCTCATCGAGCTTACTGCGCTTGTCATCGAGCTCATCGTTCATGCGCCCGAGGATCTCGGCGAGGCGCTTCTGGTTTACCGCCAACTCTTCCCGAGTCAGAAGAAAGCCACGGATCTCGTCGTCGATAGATTGGAGCTCGATGAGCGCTTCGATGGAGTCCTTCACTGATGACCTCTCCTGAATATCCAGCCTGATTCTCTAGGGTTTTTCAGGCCGGCTGTGGGGGGCTGGGGGAAACGTTGGAGGATGACTTTTGAGACCCGGGAGCCACGCTCCGGAGGCACTGACTAGGATTGGGCCCACCTGGATTCGAACCAGGGACCAACCGGTTATGAGCCGGTGGCTCTAACCGCTGAGCTATAGGCCCGTTATGAACGGTATTCGACGAGTTATGTGACAGGGACTCGCTTGGCGTCAAGGCCACCCGTTTTGCTGTCCATACAGCGGTGCAACTCGGGTGACGGGATGTGGGATCAGGTATCGACGAAGCTCTTGAGCTTCTTGCATCGTGATGGGTGCCGGAGCTTACGCAGGGCCTTGGCTTCGATCTGGCGAATTCGCTCGCGAGTCACGAAGAAGTCCTGGCCTACCTCCTCAAGGGTGTGATCGCTCTTCTCGCCGATGCCAAAGCGCATACGAAGAACCTTCTCCTCACGGGGCGTGAGGGTGGCGAGCACCTTGCGAGTCTGCTCGGAGAGGTTCATGGAGATCACCGCGTCGGCGGGGCTCATGATGCGCTTGTCCTCGATGAAGTCGCCCAGGTGGGAATCCTCTTCCTCACCGATGGGCGTCTCGAGCGAGATCGGCTCTTTGGCGATCTTGAGTACCTTGCGGACCTTGTCGATGGGCATGTCCATCTTCTCGGCGATCTCCTCAGGCGTCGGCTCACGCCCGAGCTCCTGCACGAGGTAGCGGCTCGTTCGGATCAGCTTGTTGATCGTCTCGATCATATGGACCGGGATTCGAATGGTTCGAGCCTGATCCGCGATGGCGCGCGTGATCGCCTGTCGGATCCACCACGTGGCGTAGGTGGAGAACTTGTATCCGCGTCGGTACTCGAACTTGTCGACCGCCTTCATGAGGCCGATGTTGCCCTCCTGGATGAGGTCCAGGAACTGAAGACCGCGGTTCGTGTACTTCTTGGCGATCGAGACCACGAGTCGCAGGTTCGCCTCGACCAGCTCGATCTTGGCCGTCTCCGCCTTGAACTCGCCGGTGACCACGCGGTTGTGAATCACCCGCAAGACCTCAAGAGGCATCCCGGCCTCCATCTGAGACTTGGTCATCTTGCGGTTGTTCGCCGCGATGACGCGCGCTCCCTCAAGGAGCGCCTCCGTGGTGATGCCGTACTCGGCCTGAAGCGTGTTGTCGAAGGAGCGATTCTTCTTCGCCTTCTCCGCCAGGCGCTTCACCTGCTTGGAGGTCAGTCCCAGCCGTCGCTCGACGCGTCGCGACTCGCTCTCCGCACGGAGGATGCGCTTGACGATGTTCTTGAAGCTTCCGACCGTCTTGTCGAGGAGCTTCTTGTTCCAGCGCAGCTCTCCGAAGGCAGCTTTGACGGTGTCGATGTGCTTGTTGCAGTCCTCGAGGTAGTCCGTCAGCTTCTCCTCGTTGGCCTCGCGGACCATTCTCGCCTGGGTCTTTACGAGCTTGTCGTAGCCCTTGCGAGCCCGACCGAAGGCGGCGTAGGTCGCCTCGAGGAGCTGCTCGGTCTCGATCTCGCCCGAGCCGTCCTCTCCGTCGAGGTCCTTGACCACGTCTCGGACGTTCACCTCTTCGTTTCGAATGCGGTCTTCGAAGGCGAGCATGAACTCGATGGCGTAGTTGGTGTCCAGGAGCACATCTAAGACCTCAAGCTCACCTTCTTCGATCCGCATGGCGATCTCGATCTCGCCCTCGCGCGTCAGGAGGCTCACCGAACCCATCTTTCGCAGGTACATGCGAACCGGGTCGTTGGTCTTCACCACGTCGCTTGAGGACTCCACGCGAGTCGGAGGCTTGCGCAGGGCGTCTCGCTCCTGGTCCGCCTCGGTCGTCTTGACGTCCTTGGGCTCTCCGACCACCTCGATCTGGTGCTTCTCGCGGAGGAACTCCACGAGCATCTCCAGCTTCTCACCATCGAGGGCGCCTGGCGGCAGCACTCGGTTGATGTCTTCGTGGGAGAGCACTCCGCGCTCGCTGCCCTTTTCAATGAGCTTCTTGAACGCTTTGGTTTCTGTAAGCTTGGCCATCCATGCACCTCGTCGGAATCGCCTGGGTCGATCTTGATCTAGTGATCTCGCTTCAGCGATTCAATTTCACTGTGGTAGGCGCGCTTCTCGGCGAGCACCGCTAATGCCGCGTCATCGTCACCGCGCCTATTCGCCGCTTCCAACGCACTTGTCAAACCTTTGATTCGTCGTTGGATCGCGTCGATACGTAACTGCCGGAGCAGTTGATTCATGTCGTGGGTCGGGTTCGTCGCCGGTAATTCGGCGACCAGGGACTCCGCGAGGAGCGCCCTGAGGGTTGGATCGGGGACGTTGGAGACGAAGGTCGCGGGGATCACCTCCGCGTCCTCCTCGGCCATGTCGGCCAGGCTCTCCATGGCGCCCAGAGCGGTCTCCGAGGTGACCAGCTCGCCGGCGTCCCGTCCGCGGAACAGGAGTCGACACTCGGGCGTCATGAGCATCAGCTGCAGCAGCCGAAGCTCGCGCTCAGGTGGTGGCGCCGCTGCCTGCACCACGCGATTGCTCGGAGTCTCCCGGGGGTTGAACGCGGGGCGTCGCTTTGAGCGCGCCTCGTTTACGAAGCTCGCCATGGTGTGAGCGTCCAGGCGCAGCAGCTCTCCCAAGGCTCGAAGCCGAAGCTCACGCTCGCGCCGGTCTGGCAGGGAGTCCGCCACGGGTACCAGCGCATCGACGACGCGAGGGGTCGCGGCGCTGGGATCCCGGTCGTAGGCGTGCTCGGTGAGCGCCCAGTCGACCAGGAAGGTCCACGCGGGCGTGGCCTCGTCGACGAGCTTCGCCAGGGCATGAGCGCCGTGCTCTGCCACGTAGCTGTCAGGATCTTCACCGTCGGGCAGCGTCACCAGGCTGGTCTGAAGGCCCTCGGCCAGGCACATCTCTGCGCCCTTTCTGCCGGCCGCTCGACCCGCGGTGTCTCCGTCGTAGATCAGGACAGCCTTCGGTACGAACCGGCGAATCAGTCGACATTGGTCAGGGGTCAGCGCGGTGCCCATGGGGGCGACGACCGCGTTCAGCCCGGCCTGGGCGACCATCAGGACGTCGATGTTTCCCTCGACGACGATGACGCGCCCCTCGGCGCGCATGGCTTGGCGGGCCTCATACAGCCCGTACAGGGCCTCGCCCTTGGAGTAGACAGGGGAGTCAGGGCTGTTGATGTACTTCGCGGGCTTCTGCTCGGCGTTGGTGTCGAGGCGGCTGCCCTCCAGGGCGCGCCCGCCGAACCCGATGATGTCGCCGCCCAGCCCGCGGATGGGAAACATCAGACGGTGTCGGAAACGATCGTAGTGGCCATCACCGGACTTCCGCGGCGCGATGAGCCCGAGGGCTTGGGCGATGCTCAGGTCTTGCCGACCCAGGCGGAGCTGCTCCGCGAGCCCATCCCAGCGGTCGGGCGCGTAGCCCAGTCCGTACTTCTTGACGGTCTCAGACCTCAGCCCTCGCCCATGAATGTAGTCTCGGCACGCGGCGCCCTGCATGGCGTTGAGCGCGTCCGTGAAGAACGACTGCGCAGCGGCGCCGACCGCGTAGTACGGCGTCTTCTCTCGCTTGCTTCGCGCTCTCCGCTCGCCCGGCGGCGCGCTCTCACGGCGTCTTGAGCTGGGTCGTGGACCGTCGTTGTATCGAGGGCTGCGCTCTGGGATGTCGACCCCGACCCGATCGGCGAGATGACGAACCGCCTCAGGGAACGCATAGCCGTGCATCTCCATCACGAACGAGATCACGTCGCCACCAGCCTGGCAGCCGAAGCAGTAGAAGAACTGGCGAGACTCGTTGACCGTGAACGACGGGGTCTTCTCTCCATGAAAGGGGCAGAGGCCCTTGTAGGACCCTCCCGCCTTCTTCAGAGATACGTAGTCGCCCACCACCTGTACGATGTTGTTCCGACTGCGGATCTCGTTCATCAGAGAATCGTCAAAAGTGGTCGCCACGAAGCGCGCGTCCTCCTGCCCAGGCTCAGCGCAAAGTAAGATCCGTCATCGGAATGCGGTCACATCCCTTAAGGGTGCAAGAGTGTAGGGCTTCTGCGACAGAAGTCAATGCCTTGGCCCCCTACGGGGGCCGAAGACTCGGCGCGTTCCGACGTCGTTGTCTGTCCGGCTCTACAGAAAGGCGTGCGGGTCTACATCCAGGGCGACGCGGATGTGGTTTGGCATCTTCGCGTTGTCGACCGCGTTCACGGCGAGGGCGAGCAAGCGGCCGAGCAGAACCCGATCGGGACCGTTGACGAGCACCTGGTAGCGCCACCGGTCTCGCAGGCGCTCGATGGGCGCGGGATGGGGGCCCAGAATGTAGGGCCGGGTGGGCCCCTCGGGCAGCTGGTCCAGGAGCGTGTGGAGCTGGTGACGCAAGCGATCTGCCGCCTCCCACGTCGCTTGATCTTCGGCGCCGCTGATCTTGAACAGGGCCAGGTGTCGCGCCGGAGGGAATCCGCGGGCCTGACGCTCCATCAGCTCTTCGCTGAGGAACCCGGGGGCGTCGTGTCTTCGCGCGAATGCCAGCATGGGATGGTCGGGCATGAAGGTCTGCACCAGTACCCGGCCGGGTCGCTCGGCCCGCCCCGCTCGCCCGGCCATCTGCGTCAGAAGCGCGAAGGTCCGCTCAGACGCTCGGAAGTCGGGCAGGCCGAGGCCCATCTCCGCGGACAGCACGCCCACGAGAGTGACTCCTGGAAAGTCGTGGCCCTTCGCGACCATCTGAGTGCCCACGAGGATGTCGATCTCTCGACCGCGAAAGGCGCTGAGCAGGGCGGTTAGCTTGTGGCCGCGCGTGGTGTCTCTGTCCATTCGGGCGACCCGAGCGCCGGGGACCAGCTCCGAGACCCGGTCGACGATTTGCTCGGTGCCCGCGCCCATCTCGACGAGCGCGTCGTCTTCGCAGGAGGGGCAGCGATCGGGGAGCGGCAGTACGTGATCACAGTAATGACAGACCAGCCTGGATCGGGCCCGGTGCCAGGTGAAGCTGACGCTGCATGAGGAGCAGGCCAAGCGCTCGCCACAGGAACGGCACAGGATGAAGGACGCGAAGCCGCGGCGATTGATCAGGAGGATCGTCTGCTCTTGTCGAGTCAGGTTCTCCGCCATCGCGTCGATCAGCGCCTGGGAGAAGAGTTGACCCTCATCCGCGCAGTCCGCCGAGCGCATGTCGACGAGCTCTACGGTCGGCATGGGTCGCGACTCAACGCGCTCTGCCAGGGTGTGGAGCTCGAGCTTCCCGCGCTCGGTGTTGGCCCAGGACTCCATGGAGGGCGTCGCGGTGCCAAGGACCACCGGGCAGCGCTCAAATCGACCTCGAACCAGGGCCAGGTCCCGCGCGTGGTAGCGCGGCGCGGTGTCCTGCTTGAACGAGCTGTCATGCTCCTCGTCAATCACGATCATGCCCAGGTCCGGGATCGGGGCGAAGAGCGCGCTGCGAGCGCCGATCACCACCTTGAGCTCCCCGGAGGCGATGCGCTCCCATTGTTCATGGCGTGCCGCCTTATCCAGTCCGGAGTGGAGCACGGCGATTCGATCTCCGAGGCGCCCCCGAAACCTGGAGACCAGCTGTGGCGTGAGGGCGATCTCGGGGACCAGCACCAGAGCGCCCTGGCCCTCTTCAAGGGTGGCCTTGATCAACCGGAGGTAGATCTCGGTCTTGCCGCTGCCGGTCACGCCGTGAATCAGGTGACCCGCGAATCGACCCATGTCGTAGGCGATCGAGGTGATGACCTCATCTTGTTCGCGGGTCAGGCGGGGCTCGGGGTGGGGCTCCAGTGGCATGCGAGCGAAGGGGTCGCGGGGGACCTCACGCGTGCTCAAGTCGATCCAGCCCCGCTCCGCCAGGCGTCGCAGGACGTCCAGGCCCGCGCCCGTGGCGTCGCGCACCTCAGCAGAGGTCGCCACCTCCGCCTCTCGGAGCCAGGAGAGCGCGCGATCCATCACCGCGCCGATGCGCTGCCCGGCCTCGGGCTCCGCCGTGTATCGTGCGACCCGCTCGGTCTTGTACTTGTGTTCGTGGACCTCGCCCTTCCGGCCACCGCTCATGGAGGGGGGCAACGGCAGCAGGTACGCCTCGCCCGGTGGGAGGTGGTAGTACCCGACCATCCAGCGCACCAGACGGAGGATGGGCTCCGAGAGGATCGGCCCGTCGTCCAACACCTTCTGGAGGTCTTTGATCTTGGACGACTCCATGCCCGCAGGGGCCTCCGTCGTGGGGCCGTGGGCCACCAGTCCGATCAGGCGGCGCGGGCCAAACGACACCTGAACTCGGGTGCCGGCCGAGATGTCGACTCCCTCGGGCACCCCATAGGTGAAGAGGCTTCGGAGCGGGACGGGGAGGGCGACCTGGACGTAGGATCGACTCACGGTGCGTCGCTCGCTGTCGGCGGCTCGATGGCGCTTGAGACGAGCTGTAGGTCGGCATAACGGTCGCCTACTCGAACCCTCAGACGGCTGGGGAGCCAGGGAGCGGGACCGTTCACGTCCCCTCGAGTGAGCGAGACGTCCAGCAGGCTCTGACCCGACTGGCTTGGGCGACGCTCAACGATGCGTTGGAGGTGCCCGCTCGCTCGGTCAATTCGGATCTGCGGACGCGCGCCGTCTCCAGCCGCTGAGCCCAGGACCCAGAGGACCCGACCGTCGACCACGTCGAGCGCTCGTCGCGCGCCGTCTAGAGCGAGCCCGCCCACCAGGGTGGCGCGCTCGTCGCCCATCAGCCATCGACTCCAGGCGGGGGCTTCGGAGAGCGGTCTCTCCTCTCCAGCCGGCTCGCGCGCGTACCGCTCGCGAACGCGCTGGGCGGCACCCAGGTCAAAGCGCTCTACGATGATCTCTGTGTTGGCCTTGACGCTGAGCCGCCAGGCGATCCGCGCCGGCCGATGCCGTGAGGCGCGCTCCTGCCAGGTGGCTCGAAAGGAGCGGCTGCGCGCTGGCCCCGAGGCGATCTTCGCCACGAGCTCGGTCTCGGAGGGGACGCCATCAACGATGGGGACAGGCTCGACCTCCTCTTCGGCGACCGGCTGGGCCGCGATGAGGCTCACGAGGGTGAGCAGCGCGACGGTCAACTGGAGGTGAGCGTCATCAACGCCATCGCCAGATTCATGTCTCCATCGATGCGGATCTTACCGGCGAAGAAGGCCGCCTGCGGCGTGCTGTCTCGACGCACCAGGCTCGCCAGATCATCGAGGGCGATGTCGACGGTGGTCGCCGGCTGCTCCCGGG
>CALCNF010000389.1 GCA_937897815.1 uncultured Pseudomonadota bacterium
AGCTCGCGGCCTCGGAGGTCTATGTCCTGGTGCTGCTGGCGGCCAACATCTCTGGCGGGCACAAGGCGCGTCTCCTCGTCTCCTGGGGCGAGTCGCTCTCCGGCGAGGAGGTCGTCTGGATGCAGCCGATTCGCTGGGTTGACGGTGTGCGCGAGGAGGCCGCGGTTGTCCGGGCTCCGCTGGCGGAGCACACGGAGATCAGCAAGCGCTGCCGGGGCCTTCTTCAGCCCGCCAACTGATCAGCGCAGCGGGTACCGGTAGGTGTCGCCCGCATAGTTCTCGAAGATCAGATGGTCGTCGTCGCGGCCTGTAACGTACTCGGGGACGAGCGGGATCTTCCCGCCGCCACCTGGAGCGTCGACGACAAAGTGGGGCACCGCCATCCCTGAGGTGTGACCGCGGAGCGCCCGGATGATCTCCACCCCGGTCTCGATCGGCGTTCTAAAGTGGCTGACGCCCTCGGCCAGATCGGCCTGGAAGAGGTAGTACGGTCGGCAGCGCTGGCGAAGGAGCCAGTGGTTCACCTCACGGACCCGCTCTGCGTCATCGTTGATGCCTCTGAGGAGGACCATCTGATTGGCGACCGAGAACCCGCGATCCGCCAGCCGCCGCAAACACCGCGCGGCCTCGGGTGTGCACTCGGCCGGATGATTGAAGTGGGTGTGGATCAGCAACGGCTGATAGGGGGCGAGCTTATCGAGGAGGTCGTCCGTGAGGCGCGAGGGGAGGGTGACAGGGTTGCGCGTACACAGGCGCAGGACCTCAATGTGGGGGATCTCTGTGAGCGCGGCGACGATGGCGGCGAGCCGATCGTCGGAGAGCGTGAGTGGGTCTCCTCCAGAGATCAGGACGTCTCGGACCTCTGGGTGGTCGCGCAGGTAGCCGATCGCCGTGTCCAGTTGGCGTTTGGCCAGGGTCGAGGATGGATCGCTGACCTTTCGTTTTCGGGTGCAGTGGCGGCAGTAGACCGGGCAGTGATGGGTCACATAGAGCAGCGCTCGGTCGGGGTACCGGTGGGTGAGGCCCGGCACCGGCATATAGGCTTCCTCTCCCAGGGGGTCGAGTCGGTCCTCGGGGTGCGGCTCCAGCTCTTCGGGCTGGGGGAGGGCCTGTCGTCGTATGGGGCAGGAGGGGTCGTCGGGGCTCATGAGCGTCGCGTAATAAGGCGTCACGGCCACACGGAAGCGGTCCGAGCAGGCCTCGAAGGCCGCTCGTTCCCCGTCGGTGAGCGAGATCAGCCCCTCAAAGTCCGTCAAAGACGTGAGCCGGTTCCGTTGCTGCCAGCGCCAGTCAGACCACTGGGCCTCGGCTACCTCAGCCCAGGGCCCACGAGGCGTATGGCCGTGGACATCTCGATCGACGAGACGCTTCGGCGGTGTCGGCGGGTTGGACTGAGTCACATGAGGCTCTTCCCACGGGGCGCGGTCGAGCGTCAACGAACACGGCGCCGCGATCGGTTCTCGCCTTGGGGCCCGTCGATCTCTATTGTAGGTCGCAGATGAGATGGTCCATCCCAGCCGGGAGCCTCTTCGGCATTCCCATCAAGGTTCATATCACCCTGATCCTGCTGCTCTTCGTGTTGGTGCCCATCATCGGCCAGAGCGGAAACGGCGAGATCGACGCTCTCCTGGGTTTCGGAGTGGTCGTGGCGCTCTTTGGGAGCGTCTTGGTCCATGAGTTCGGGCACGCGCTGATGGCCCGGCGCTACGGGATCCAGACCCGCGAGATCGTCTTGCTCCCTATCGGCGGGGTGGCGGTGTTGTCGGATGACGCAAAGGTGCCGATCCATGAGATGTGGATCGCCCTGGCGGGCCCGCTCACGAGCATCGCTCTCTGTATCCTCGCGCTCGCTGGCCGCGCGGCGGGAGGGCCCGAGTTCCTGGCCCTGGTGAGCGGCATTAATCTCATCCTGGGCGTCTTCAATCTTGTGCCGGCCTTCCCTCTGGACGGTGGGCGGGTGCTTCGGGCCGGGCTCGCCCACCTGCTCGGGTCGCTGCGCGCGACGCAGATCGCGGCCCGGATCGGTCGAGGGCTCGCCGTCGCGATGACCCTGTATGGAGTCATGGATGATCGCTGGGGGCTCGCCGTGATCGGCGTGTTCGTGTTCATCGCTGCCGGAAAAGAGGAGCGCCAGACGCGCCTCAGGGAGACCCTCAGAACCCAGCGAGTCTCCGACTGGATGGAGCCCGTGGTTCGAATCTTCACGGCGACGACGCCCGCATCGGAGGTCGAGGCCCAGGCCACGGGAGAGGAGCCGGGTAGCGCGTACCCTGTGACTTACGGAGATGAGATCCTGGGAGTGGTGCATCGACAGCCGCTCGTCGATGCCCTCGCTCGGGGCCTGCGCCTGCAGTTTCTCCATCAGGCGGTCGACAGGAACATACTC
>CALCNF010000390.1 GCA_937897815.1 uncultured Pseudomonadota bacterium
CTCCTAAAGTGGTTTCGGACCTTCCGGCGGTCCTTGAGCTCGACCTGGCAGTACCCGGGCTCAAAGGTGATCACCCGCCCATCGATCGTGCCCGTGTAGGGAGCCGCCCAGCCGACCGACTTGCTAAACAGATACTTGCCGCCCGGCTTACTCGAGAGCTTCTCCCACATCCCGCGAATCGCAGGTCCTGGGTTGTTGGCGAACTCGTCGATCATGCCCATCGTGGCGCGCTCCTGTGCTCGTTGGCTCTGGGTGCACCGTATCACGACCTCACGCGCCCCACCCAGAGGGGGATGGGGTGCCCTCGACATCCAGCTTGTGGCGACCTAGCCTCATGGAATGCACACGCTTCGAATCCTTACTGTCTCTCTCGCGATCCTGGGTCTCGCCAGCTCAGCCACGGCTAAGCCGCTCCTGGCCGTCCTGGACTTCAGTGAGTCTCGAACAGGCCTACACGCTGATGAGCTCTCAATCCTTGGCGATGTCTCGCGCGGCGCGGCGCTCCAGACCCTGGGACAGGATTATGATGTCATCACCCGGGAGAACCTGGTGGACCTATTGAAGGCCCACGGGAAGTTCCTGGCGAGCTGCTCGGGCGAGTGCGAGACCGAGACCGGCCGGCTCCTTGGGGCCGAGCTCGTCGTCTCGGGTCGCATCGTCAAGGCCTTCGGCAAGTACAAGGTGAACCTGAAGGTCCACCGTACGGACCCCCCCGCGCTCCTGGGTGCCGAGATGATGACGGCCGATGACCACGGAGGCCTTGAGGTGGCCGTCCGCACAGGCACCGTGCAGCTCCTCTCAAATGTCCCGGGCGCCCGGGGAACTCCCGCGCCGAGACCCGCTCCCTCCGCCTCTCCCTCACCGCCGCCCGCCGACGCGCCCGTCCCGGCGCCGTCGCCCGCCCCGGAGACGACGCCCGCCGCTCCTTCCGCTCTCGATGAGCTGCGGAACGAGCCCTGGTCTCTGGCCCTCACGAATGTGTGGGCAGACTACGATGATTACGCCGTCGGGCTCTCAGCGACCGGGTGGCTCGTTCGCACCTCCAGCCTCTACTGGCAGGCGCTTCGAGCCTCGTATACCGCCCTGTGGGGGGACGTGGACGACTACTACTGGAGCGCCACCACGACCGCGGGATACCGAACCTCGCTAGGTGCTGATGGCCGCTCTGAGTTTCGATTTGGAGCCGGCGTCGGTTGGATGGTCGCCAGCGACTCGAGCAGCTACTACGAAGACAAGACCTATGAGAAGCCCGTCGCGGCCGTGGAGCTCGCCTACACGATTCCCTATGAGGGGGACAAGCGCTGGGTCTTCGTCCTCGAGGCGCTCTTTCCAACGGGTACTGGCCAAAGCTACTGCTGGGATTGCGCTTATAGCTCCGATGAAACCTGGTACATCAACGAGAGCTACTTCCTCCACACAGGGATAGGTTTCTAGCGAGCGGCCTCGGTTGCGAAGGGCCGTCCTTCACGCGAGGATGACCCTCGACTCCGTCCAAGAGAGACTCATGTTCCGCTCTGCCCTCGTGTGCTCCAGCGCGCTCTTGCTCTTAAGCGCCCTCACGACCCCCACTAACGCCGAACCCCGGCCCATGTTGGCGGTGCTCGACTTCGTGTCCGCGGGCGCGGACGTCACCGAGACAGAGCTCTCGCTTCTGACCGACGTCTCGCGAGCCGAGGCGCGACGGGCCCTGGGGAGCGCCTATACGATCATCACCCAAGAGAGCATCCAGCAGCTCTTAAAGGCCCACGGGAAGACCCTAGAGCAGTGCCAGGGCGAGTGCGAGACCGAGACGGGGAAGCTCCTGGGCGCCGAGCTCGTCGTCTCAGGCCGCGTCATGAAGGCCTTCGGGAAGCTCAAGGTGAACCTGAAGCTTCACCGGACCGATCCACCAGAGCTCCTCGACGCGCGCGTGCTCACCGTGGACACCCTGCCCGAGCTGGAGTCGGGCGTGAAAGAGGCCACATCGGGCGTGCTGTCTGCGCTCACGGGCTCATCTGCTGCGTCCTCGGACTCGACGGACTCGAGTACGGAGGAGAGCGGATCGCTGAGAAAGAGCATTAAGCGGGCCGCGAAGGGCGTCGCCAAGAAGGCGCTCAAGAAGGTCGTCGAGCGGTCTAAGGGCGAGCGCGCAGATGAACAGGGAGAGTCCGAGGAGGCCGAGGGCTCCGAGGAGCAGGATCGAGACTGGCGCGGGGACACGGAGTGGTTCGGTCTCTATGGCGCCGTGGGCAGCATCACGGAGGGCAGCGGTTACTCGATGACCGGCGCAGGGATCGTCGTGGAGTTCTTGAAGTTTCGCTTCCCGATCATGGATCGCGGCTACGGGTTTTTGGGCCTTGGAGGCGCGCGCCTGGAGGCCACGGACGCGGGCGCGTTCGCGTCGGACAACTCGGTGAGCTCGGTGACGCTCTCCGGCGCGCTCATGCTCGGCTACGGATACGCCCTCGGAGGCCCCCATGGGCTCGAGATCTCGTTGGGATACGCGGGCGGAAGTAAAGTGCGAACCACCCTGAACCTGGAGCCGTCAGAGAGCGATGTCCAGGGTGCGCAGACGATGCTGGCCTATCATTATCGGCTCGACTCTTGGGCCCTTCGCGCCGGTGTCCTTAACCAGGCCCTGAACCTGGAGGGTGACGAGTCCGACACGCTCCAGAAGACGGTCTTCTTCCTGGGCGCCGCTTACTGAGCGTTGCCTCCGCGCAATCGCTTTACGCGGCGCTCAAGACCAGGCGCTCAGTCCGCCTCGAGATCTAAGCTCTTCACTCCGGGGACCCGCTCCTGGACGCGCGCCTCGATGGCGTTCACCTCGTCTCCCAGGGCGTCGATCACCTGACCTCCGAAGTCGAGCAGGGCCTCTTGGGTCTCTTGAGCGTCGTCGATGTTGGCCAAGCGCTCAGGCAGATCGGAGCCCTCGAGCGCCCGCTCGGCGATGACACGACCATCAAAGTCCAGCTCGGCGTTCACCGAGTACTGACCCAAAGAGAGGACCACGCTCTTGGCGTCTCGAACCGAGGAGACAGCGGGCTCGCTCTCCAGGGCCTCAAGGATCGCCGCCTCGATGGGCTCATCGACCGCGGCCGTGAGCAGGAACTTTCGGTTGATCATGACCAAAAAGACCGCGACGAAGGCCAGGAGGATGCCGATGAGCAAGGTGGCGATGGCGTCATATCCCGCCCAGCCGGTCATGTGCTCCAGGCCGATGCCCGCGATGGCCAAGAGGAGGCCCAGGACCGCGGCGCCGTCCTCGAGGATGACCGCGGTGGCCGTGGGATCCGTGCCCGCTCGGGCGTAAGCCATGGGCTTCACCCCGGCCGCTCGCGCGTCCTTGGCCATGGCCATCCAGGCGATGGCGAACGCCGCGCCCTCCAAGACCACGGCCAGGCTCAAGACCACCCAGGTCACCCAGGTGTGGTTGCTCGCCTCAGGGTGCATGATGGCGTGCACGCCGTGATAGAGGGACACGCCTGCGCCGATGAAGAAGATGCCCATGGCGCTCACGACGCCCCAGAAGAACCTCGCGCGCCCATACCCGTACGGGTGGGCCTCATCGGCCGGTCGCTCCGAGCGCTTGAGCCCCAAGAGGAGCACGGTCTGGTTGATCGTGTCGGCCAGGCTGTGGAAGGCCTCGCTCAACATGGCCCCAGAGCCCGAGAAGGAGAAGCCGATGAACTTGGCCACGGTCACGATGCCGTTGGCGGTGATGCCGGCGATGACGCCTGTGCTCGATGAACCTGCCATCAGTAAGGGCTCCTCTGGGGTCGAACGATGATCTCCACGGGACATCCCGTCTCAGGATAGGTCGCGACGAAGCGCACGGTCTTCGCGATGTCTTGGGGCTGGATCATCTTATCCATCTTCAGGCCGTGGCCGGCGACCATGTCGGTCGCGACGAAGCCCGGCTGAATGGCGCAGACCTTCACGCCCGCCTCACGGACGTCCTCGAACATGGAGTTGGAGTAGCCGAGCACGGCGTGCTTGGACGCGCAGTAGGCGCCGCCTCCGCCGAAGCTCATCCGGCTCACGACCGACGCGATGTGGATCACCGCCCGGTGGCCCTGGGCGGCCAGGATGTGGGGCAGGGCGAGGCGCGAGAGGTTCATGAGCGCTTTGACGTTCACGTCGATCACCCGCTCAAACGCCTCGATGTCCGCCGATTGGGCTTTGCCTGTGGCGTGAATGCCGGCGTTGTTCACCAGGATGTTCAGCCCGCCGAGCTCGCCGAGGGTCTTGGAGACCGCGCGCTCGAGCTGGGTTCGGTCGGTCACATCGGTGATGAGCGCCAGGACCCGAGAGCCCTCCTCGCGGCAAAGCGCCGCGGTCTCCTCAAGGGCCTCCTCGGAGCGGGCGAGGAGCGTGAGGTCAGCGCCTGCGCGGGCGAGGTCGACGGCTACGGCGCGACCGATGCCTCGGCTCGCTCCGCTGATCATGGCCACGTGGCCCTGTAGTGGTTGGGTCATGTTCTACTCGTAGAGGGCCTCGATGGTGGCCTCGTAGGCCGCCATCACGTTGCGTCGTTTGAGCTTCAGCGTCGGCGTGAGCATGTCGTTGGCCGGCGAGAACTCCTCGTGGGCGAGCGCCCACTTCTTCGGTCGCTCATAGCCCTTGAACTCCGCCCCGCAGGACGCGAGCTCCTCGCCGATGCGCGCGTGGGCCCTGGGGTCGGCGCACAGGGCCTCGTCGGAGTCGAAGGCGACGCCCGTCTCCTGCGCCCAGGCCTTAAGCGACTCCATATCGGGGACGACCAGGGCGATGTTGAACAGGCGGTTGGCTCCGTCGATCAGCACCTGGTTGATGAGCGGCGAGAGCTTGAGCTGCTCCTCCATGGGAGCCGGCACCACGTACTTGCCGTTCTCGAGCTTGTACTGCTCTTTGACGCGGCCGGTGATCCACAGGTAGCCCTCGTCGTCCTGTCGTCCCATATCTCCGGTTCGGAAGCCTCCGTCCTCGGTCATGACCTCCGCGGTCTTCTCGGGGAGGTTGTGGTAGCCCTGCATGACGTTGGGGCCGTAGACGACGATCTCTCCCTGGCCCTCGGGCGCGGTCTCGGTCGGCGCGATCTTCACGGTCACACCCGGGATGCACTTGCCGATGGAGCCGATCTTCTGCCCCCCGGGGCGATTGGCGCTCACGATCGGGCTGGTCTCCGTGAGCCCGTAGCCCTCATAGACCTTGATGCCCAGGTTATCGATGAAGAGGCCGACCTCCTTCGAGAGGGCCGCGCCGCCGGAGAACGCGTACCGGAGGCGGCCTCCGAAGCGGTCTCGGACCTTGGAGGCGACCACCTTGTCGAGCACGCCAGACTTGAGATCGAGAAGCGGGCTCGTCTGGCCACGCTCGGCCAGATCGCGGCGCTTGTTCGCCGCGTTCATGGTGGCGTTGAAGAGCTTCAGCTTCAGCCCGCCCGCGGCCGTCATCTTCTTTTGCACGCCGTCGTAGATGCGGTTGAAGATCCGCGGCACGGAGAACAGGAGCGTGGGTCGCACCTCGGGGAGGTTCTCGATGATGGTCTCGACGCTCACCGCGAGGCCGATGGAGGCGCCATAAGAGACCATGCAGTGGAGTTCGCAGGTCTGCCCAAAGCTGTGGGCCCAGGGGAGAAACGACAGAGAGACGTCGTCGGACTCCATGGGGAAGAGGGAGTGAATGGCGTTGATGTTCGAGACCAGGTTCCAGTGGCTCAAGAGCACGCCCTTGGGCTCGCCCGTGGTGCCGCTCGTGTAGATGAACCCGCAGATGTCCTCTCGGCTGGGCTCGACCGAGGGCACGGGGCTCTCGACCCCGCGGGACTTGAGCTCCTCGTAGGTGAGAGCTCCGTCCGCGCTACCGCCCAGGAGCACCACGTGCTCGAGGGCCTCGAGCTCATCGACGAAGCCACGGGTACGCTCGTAGATCTCGGCTGTAGAGACGAGGAGCACCCTGGTGCCCGAGTCCTCGAGGATGTAGCGCCAGTCCTTCTCGATCTGGGCCTCGTACATGGGGACGTACTGGGCGCCGAGCCCGTAGGTGGCGTAGGCGCCGATGGCCCACATGGGGCTGTTGTTGGAGATGATGGCGACCTTGTCGCCGGCGCCGACGCCGAGGCTCGAAAGTCCCCCGCGGAAGGCGTCGACCGCCTCGCCCACCTCTCGGTAGGTCGCCCACTGGTAACGACCCTCGGTCTTCACCCCGAACAGGTCGCGGTCGGCGAAGGTCTCGACGCTCTGCTCGAACATCTGGACCAGGTTCTCAAAGGCGTGCTGTGAGGTGCTCATGGTCGACTCCGCGAGGGGATCAGCTGGGGATACCCGGGGCCGTCATCGTGGCCGGGTCGAGGATCCGGTCGAGATCGGCGGCGGGGAGCACGTCGAGCTCCTCACACAGGTCACGAACGGTCTTCTTCTCGTCGATCGCGCGCTTGGCGATCTTGGACGCCTTGTCGTAGCCGATCACCGGCGCAAGCGAGGTCACCATGGAGAGCGACCAGGCCACGTAGCCCTCGGCCTTCTCGGCGTTGGCCTCCATGCCGCGGGCGGCGCGTGCGGTGAACTCGGAGACGCCGCGTCCCAGGATGCTGATGGACTCGAGCAGCGCTCGCGCGATGACGGGCATCATCACGTTCAGGTCCAGGTTCCCGTGGGTGTTGGAGATCTGCACCGTGTTGGCGTGCCCCATGACCTGAGCGCCGATCATCATGAGCGACTCACACATCACCGGGTTCACCTTGCCCGGCATGATGCTCGAGCCTGGCTGGATGGACGGCAGCTGAATCTCGCCGAGCCCGCAGCGGGGGCCCGAGCTCATCCAGCGGATGTCGTTGGCGATCTTCATGAGCGATGTGGCCACCGTGGCCAGCTGCCCGGCGAGCTCCGCGCACGCGTCCTTCGACGCCTGGGCCTCCACGTGGTCGGTCGCCTCCACGAAGGGAAGACCGAAGCGCTCGGCCAGGAGACCTGCGACCCGCCCTCCGAACTCGGGGTGCGTGTTCAGGCCTGTGCCCACGGCGGTCCCGCCCTGGGCCAGCTCGCAGACTCGGGGCAGACAGCCCTCGACGCGCGCGATCGAGAGCTCGACCTGACGCGCCCAGCCGGCCGCCTCCTGGCCCATGCGAATCGGCGTGGCGTCCATGAGGTGGGTGCGGCCGATCTTCACGACGTCGTGCCAGGCGCGGGCCTTGTCCTCGAGGACCCCGTGGAACTCGCGAAGCGCCGGGAGGAGCACCTCCTGGACCGAGACCGCCACCGAGACGTGAATCGCCGTGGGGATCGTGTCGTTGGACGACTGTCCGTAGTTCACGTGGTCGTTGGGGTGGACCGGCTCTCGGCCGCCCCGCTTGCCCGTGAGGAGCTCGTTGGCGCGACCCGCGATCACCTCGTTGGTGTTCATGTTGGTCGAGGTCCCGGAGCCCGTCTGAAAGATGTCGAGGATGAACTGATCGTCGAGCTCGCCCGCGATCACCTCTTCGGCCGCGCGGCGAATGGCGTCCGCCCGCTCCGCGTCCACCAGCCCGAGGGCCTCGTTGGACGTGGCTGCGGCGTGCTTGATGGCGCCCATGGCGGCGATGAAGTGTCGGGGAAACCGAATCCCGCTGATGGGGAAGTTGTCTCGCGCTCGGGCGGTCTGGGCGCCGTAGTAGGCGTCGGCGGGGACCTCAAGATCGCCCATGGAGTCTCGTTCGATACGTGTGCTCACGCTGCCTCCGATGATCAGGCTGGATTGCTAGGGAGTCCCTCTAGCACAGGCGCGCGCCTCGCGCGAGCGCACACGCCGCGCAGGCTCGCGCGCGCGAGGCCTACGTCAGGATCGCGGGAGGACGCACAGGCGGGGCTCGGTGTACTCAAGGAGCGTCTCCTTGAGACCCTCGCGCCCGAAGCCTGAGGCCTTCACGCCGCCATAGGGCATCTGGTCGACTCGCCACGTGGGGATCTCGCCGATAAGAACGGCGCCCACCTCCAGCTCTTCGAAGGCCCGGGTGGCCTCTCGCAGGTCGTGGGTGTAGATGCCGGCCTGGAGCCCATAGGGGCTCTGATTGACCCGCTCAAAGGCCTCATCGAGCGTCTCATAGGGCCACACGGCCACCACGGGGCCGAAGACCTCATCGCAGGCGAGGAGGGCGTCTTGGGGGACGTTCACCAAGACCATGGGATCGAAGAGCCGTCCGCTCCCCTCGCCCTCCCGGTGGCCACCGGTGAGGCGCTTGGCGCCGCGGGCCAGGGCGTCTGAGACGAAGCGCTGGACCTTCTCCACGGCCCGGTCGTCGATGAGCGCGCTCATGACGGCCCTCTCGTCCTCCGGTGGCCCGACGCGAACGTGGGTGTGGACCGCGTCGACCAGATCCTCGACGAAGGCCTCATAGAGGCTCGCCTGGACCAGGACACGCTGCACGGAGATGCAGACCTGCCCGCCGTAGGCGAAGGCGCCGAGCGCGACCCGGCGGATCATGGCGTCCCACGCCTCGGTCTTCGGGCGGGGTCCTCCCTCGCTGACGATCACCGCGGCGTCCCCGCCGAGCTCCAGGAGGACCTTCTTCTGACCGGCTCTGGCCTTCAGATCCCAGCCGACGGCGCCGCTCCCGGTGAAGGAGAGCAGACGCATCCGTGGATCCTCGACCAGCGGCGTGGTCCGCTCGACCGTGGTGTTCAACACGCTCAACGCGCCCTTCGGCCACCCCGCGTCCTCGATGATCTTCGCGAGCGCTAGAGCAGACAGGGGCGTCTTGTCCGCCGGCTTCAAAACGACAGGGCAGCCCGCCGCGATGGCCGGGGCGATCTTGTGAACGACGAGGTTCAACGGGAAGTTAAACGGCGTGATCGCCGAGACCGGACCCACAGGAAAGCGGCGGATCACCCCCCACTTGCCCGCGCCGGAGAGGGCGGCGTCCAACTCCAGGCTCTCTCCGCGGGCGCTTCGGACCTCCTCGGCGGCGAAGCGGAAGGTCTCACTGGCGCGCGTGACCTCGGCGCGCGCCTGCGCGATGGGCTTCCCGGCCTCGGCGCTCAGGGTCTGGCTCAGGGAGGGGGCCTTGGCATCGATTCCATCGGCGATGGCGCGCAGGATCTGGGCTCGCTCGTAGACCGTGAGCGCTCGGAGCGTCTCCATGGAGGCGCTGGCCGCCGCGATGGCCTCATCCACCTGATCGGTGGTGGCCACGGCGACCCGCTCGAGCTCTTCGCCGGTAAACGGGTGGGTCACGCTGATCCAGGCGTCGCCCTCGCGCCAGGTCCCCGCGATGAGATTGCGCTGCGTCACCTAGCGCTCCTGGGTCAGGTTGCCGTCCTCGTCGACGGTGTAGCGGCCGGCGGCGAGCGACGGGAAGGAGTGGGTCTCGCCCGACAGGGGGAAGTCCACGGTCACGTCCGCGGCGTCGGCCTGGCCGATCCCGAAGTGGAGCCAGGGGCTCGACTGATTGGAGACGCCGCTCGAGGGGACCTTCTCCTGCATGCGCTCGACGCCGTCGACCATCACTCGGACGCGGGCGCCGAAGCCGTCTCGGTTCGTGCCTCCGGCCCCGCGGCCCAGGGGGCGAACCTGAATGGAGCGTCGTCCCCAGGGGTTCTGGTTGAGGAAGAGGTTGTCGTCGTCGATGCCCCAGTACTTGTTCGCCGCGTAGTCCAGATCGCCATCGTCATCGAGATCGGCGATGGAGACCTCCCAGCCGTTGGTGACCCTCAGGCCCGTCGGATAGGTCACCTCTTTCCAGCCCCCATCGGGCCAGTCGTTTCGGTAGAACTGGCTCGGCCGCTCGGCGTAGATGCAGTTCCACAGGAGATCGAGGTCCCCGTCGTTGTCATAGTCCCACGCGATGGCCCCGCCGGCCGTCTCCTGGAACCGAAAGCCCGCCGCTTCGGTCACGTCCTCGAAGACCGGGTCTGCGCCTCCTGAGCTCATATACAGGCGCGCCTTGTCTGAGAACTCGAGGAAGCGAGGGTGGGCCAGGTTGGCGATGAAGACGTCCAGATAGCCGTCGTGGTTGAAGTCCGCCCAGGCGCTCGAGATGGAGTGCCCGTACGCGCTCCCCTGCTTGGTCCCGGCGAGCGTCGTCTCCGCGCCCACATCGATGAAGGTCCCGTCTCCCTGGTTGCGCCAGAAGAGGTTTCGATGAAGGCGGTAGTTGTTCACGAGGAGATCCATGTCCCCGTCGTTGTCGTAGTCCGCCGGAGAGGTGCTTCGTGAGGCCTGGCCGTAGCCCTGCCAGAGCATGATTCCCGACATGTCGCTCACGTTCAGGAAGGTCCCATCACCCATGTTCTTGAACAGCATGTCTTTGGCCGCGAACCCGTCGTCCCAGCAGATGAAGTTGCCCAGGTAGATGTCGAGGAGCCCGTCTCCGTCGTAGTCGATCCAGGTGGCGGTCTCAGTGGGCACGTGGCCATCGGAGGTCACGCCGTTGCAGGTGTGGGTCTGGGAGTCGTCGATCCCGCTGCCCTCGGTGATGTCGACGAAGACACCCCCATCGTTACGAAACAGGAACTCCTCCTGGCCGGTGAGGAGCAGGTCTTGGTCGCCGTCGTTATCGAAGTCCGCCCAGTGCCCGCGACCCGTGCCGACCTCGGGCATCGTACCCTCGGGCGCCAGGGAGTAGGTGTTCGTCCCGTCGTTGATCCACAGCTCCTTGCCGGTCGCGGCGTCGAGATCACCGTCGCCCTCCAGATCGAAGTAGCTGCTCGCCCCCTGAAAGCCCAGGGTCTCCGCCGGCATCGCCTTGAAGACGAAGTCGTCTCCCTGGACCACGTCGACGTGTCGCACCTCGACGTCGACCAACAGATCTCCTGCGCCGGCCGAGAAGACGGTGTTGGTTCCCGTCGATGGCTCGACGTCCTTCGAGAGCCACACCAGCGACCAGGCCGGCTTGTCCTCGGAGCCCGGCGACAGGGCGGCGTCGACCGCGATCCGGGCACCCTGCTGCCCGTTGACGATCGTTCCCACGTAGAAGATACGGCCTGGATCGAGACGGATCGGGCTCTCCAGGGTGAACTCCTGCCAGGTGTCGGAGTCGGCCACCGTGAGCTCGCGCTCCATGACCGCCAGGGGGGCGGTCGGCTCCATATGAAGGAAGTTCCCCCCGAGATCATCCCAGACATAGAGGACGAAGTTCTCGTCCGTCTCCAGGCGCGGCATCACGCGTATGGCGCGGAGCTCGAAGGGCTGAAACACCTCAAATCGCGTGTACTCGTAGTACGCGTCAGGCACTCCCTGGTACTGGTGCGCGCCCGCGATGGTGCCATCATGGCGAGAGAGCCATTGCCACTCCTCGTCGGCCACCTCCTGGACCCACGGGCCAGAAGGCACGTCCGCCTTCACGTCGCTCGAGGGCGCCACATCCCCTGTGTTCGCCGAGCCATCGGCCGAGGCCGTGGCGTCGCTCGTTTCGCCTGCCGACACGTCTGCCGGCGGCGCCTCGCTGTCCTCGGAGCACGCCGCGAAGATGGCGGCGATCGCGGCCGCGATCAGGAGCTTAGAGGTGGTAGGCCTCACCATCTGGGAAGTTCCGCTGAATTTCCAACACATCGTCAAGACTCTCCAGGAACACGTCCACGATCTCCGGATCGAGGTGGGCCCCACGGCCCTCTCGAATGATGGCGAGGCACTTCTCAAGAGGGAAGGCCGGCTTGTAGATGCGCTCCGTCGACAGGGCGTCGAAGACGTCAGCGACCGCCGTGAGCCGTCCGGAGATGGGGATCTTGTCGCCCTTGAGTCCGCGGGGGTAACCCGACCCGTCCCACTTCTCGTGGTGGGTCAGGGCGATCTCGGCGGCCATATCCAGGACCGGGAATCCCGAGCCCGACAGGATCCGGTAGCCGGACTCGGCGTGGCCCTTCATGATCTCCCACTCTTCGGGTGTGTGCTTCCCAGGCTTGCGCAGGATCGCGTCCGGCGTGGCGATCTTGCCCACGTCGTGCAGCGGGCTGGCGAGCCGAATGCGCTCGATGTACTCCTCGTCGAGTCCTACGCGGGTCGCGAGGAGCTTCGTGTAGTGGCTGATCCGGTGGATGTGCGCTCCCGTCTCCTCATCTCGGTACTCGGACGCGATCGAGAGTCGCTGGATCGTCTCCTCCTGGACCTCCCTGAGGAGCACGTTCGCCTCCTGGAGCTGGAGCATGGTCTTTTGAACCTCTGCGGTTCGATCCGCGACCAGGGCCTCAAGCTCCTCCTGATGTCGCCGGTTGGCGATCTCCAGCTCTCGTCGCCGCAGGGCGCCGGCGACGCCGATGACGATCTCGTTGGGGACGAAGGGCTTGATGATGTAGCCGTATGCGCCCGCCTCGACCGCCTTGGTCGCGACCTCGGGATCGTCGACACCGGTGACCATTACGACCGGCGTCTGGGGGTACTCCTCCGCGATTCGCGGCGCCAGCTCCAGACCCGAGGTCCCCGGCATGTTCACGTCGCTGAGCACAAGCTCAAAGGCGCCGTTCGCCAGACGCTCCCACGCCTCGTCCGCGCTCGTCGCCATCTCACATTCATGACCCTCGCGCTCTAGAAAGCGGCGCAGCAAGGTGCGAATGTGCGCCTCGTCATCGACGATGAGGATACGGGCCATGATCGCTCCAATCCGGGTCTCAGGCTGATCAAGTGTCGCAGTTCAAACCCCGGGTCGCAACCCGATCACAGGCGTCTGGAGCGACCGGCGAATCTCGTCACACGGGGTGACGTTTTTTGTCACAACCCCGCAACACATTAAAAACAATAGTCTTTTGTGCTTATGGATCCAGGTGGGATCGAGGCTAAACGCGGGTTTCGTTCTGCCGGATGACGTCAGGTGCCCAAAAACGACAATTTTAAATGGC
Source organism: uncultured Pseudomonadota bacterium (assembly GCA_937897815.1). Lineage (GTDB taxonomy): Bacteria > Myxococcota_A > UBA9042 > PHBI01 > CALCNF01 > CALCNF01. Next base: position 12,765 of record CALCNF010000390.1, read on the forward strand.
GTTTAATATCAATCACTTATGGCTGGGGTTGCGATTGGCATCGGTCTTGCTAGGTTTATGGGGCGCGAGCGACAGTCGGCTGAGGGAACGGTCCATGGTTACATGGGATATCGGCAGGCACGCGTAGGCAATCCCAACCCAAATTAGGAGAGCAATATGCTCATGCGAATTCGTCAGAGCGATAAGGGCTTTACGCTCATCGAGCTCATGATCGTTGTCGCGATTCTCGCCATTCTGGCGGTGGTCGCTGTCCCTGCATTCATTAAGTACATGCGTCGTGCGAAGACGACCGAGGCTATCGACCAGCTCGATAAGATCTACAAG
>CALCNF010000391.1 GCA_937897815.1 uncultured Pseudomonadota bacterium
GAATCAAGAACATGGGGGCCTGCAGTCTGGTCAACGGTCAATGCCAGCCCGGTAGTGATGCTGATTGCGCAGGTTCGACAGAGTGCGTGTTCTCCGGGATGTGCAGCTTCGCCAATGGGATGTGCCAGCCCGGCAGCGACGACGACTGTGCTCAGAGCGTGGGTTGCGCTGAGTTCGCTGCCTGCTCCATGACCGAGTGGGGATGTGGACCCATGAGCGACGAGGACTGCGCCAAGAGCAAGTGGTGTTTGGACATGGGCGCCTGCACCTTTGCTGAGGAGTTCTCTGGCTGCGTGGCAGGAAGCGATGAGGACTGCGCGAACAGCACCTCCTGCAAGTTCATGGGCAACTGCGCCAAGAGCTTCGAATGGTGTTCCCCAACGGAAGATAAGCACTGCGCAGATTCCCACATCTGTCAGGCCGCTGGCCAGTGCACCTTGAACGGCGAGTCCTGCGCGGCGGGCTCGGATTCCGACTGCGAGTCCTCCACCGGCTGCGCGGTGGAAGGAGCTTGCAGCTTTGATGGATGGGGGTGCATCCCCGGAGACGATTCGGAGTGTGCGGCTTCGTCGAACTGCAAGCTGATCGGGGCGTGCGCCTACACGGGAGGGTCATGCTCTCCGACCTCGAAAGAGCACTGCGAACAGTCCCTGGCCTGCATTCAGGAGGGCAAGTGCGATTACGAGCTCGGCATGTGCTACGCCTCGGACAGCAACGCGTGTCTCGCATCGGCCGGATGCCAACTGTATGGCGCGTGCAGCCTCAAGCCCGCCATGCAGCCGTGGGACCCCAACTCCTGCGAGGCCGCGACCGACGCAGACTGTGCCGGGGCGCTTATCTGTACCCAGTCGGGGGCATGCTCCGCCGTCGATGGCGCCTGTGCAGCGACCCAGGCCGAGGACTGTGAGGCCTCCGATGGCTGCTTCGAGAACGGCGCTTGTGTCCACCAGGGCCTCGCCTGCGTGCCTGACCAGGAGAGCTGTCAGACCTCGACCGGGTGTTCCGCCGAGGGGCGATGCTCCCTTAACACGGACTACGCCGTCTGCGCCGCTCTGAGCGACGACGACTGTGGTGGCTCCGACCTCTGCTCGGACGAGGGCCTATGCGTCGCCGAGACGGACTGCCAGGACGACGCGCAATGCCAGATCTGGGGGGCGTGCATCGCCGGTGACTGAGCGTTCGCGCTGAGTCCCGCCCGTTACAGCAGCGAGGGCTCGATCGCCTCGGGGTCGAGACCGAACTCCGCAATCGCGTCGCGCACCACAGAGGCGTCCAGCTCACCGAGCTCCGAGAGCCGCCACAGGGTGGTCACCACGATGTGCTGTGGGTCCACCTCAAAGTGCCGGCGCAGGGCCTCGCGCGTGTCCGATCGGCCGTAGCCGTTCGTCCCAAGGGGCGTGAAGTCGCCAAGCCAGCGCGACACCATATCAGGCACGCATTTCATGTAGTCAGAGGCCGCGATGATGGGCCCTGGCGCATCCCCCACCACGCGCGTCACATAGGGCACGCGCGCCTCCTGGTCGGGGTGGAGACGGTTCCATCGCTCGACGGCAAGCGCCTCCCGTCGCAGCTCCACATAGCTCGTCGCGCTCCAGACGTCGGCCGCGACTCCGAAACGCTCCTCGAGGATCGTCTGGGCCTTCAGCACTTCATTGAGAATGGAGCCCGAGCCAAAGAGCTGCGCGCGATGCGCCGGAGCCTCAAGCTCGCTGTCCTTGAACTTGTAGAGGCCCGCGAGGACGCCGTCCTCACATCCCTCCGGCATCGCCGCCATCACGTAGGGCTCGTTCTCGACCGTGAGGTAGTAGAAGACGTCCTCGTTCTCTTCATGCATGCGCCGCATGCCGTCCTGGATCACCAGCGCGATCTCATAGGCGTAGCTCACGTCGTAGATGCACAGGTTCGGGACCGTGGAGGCGAGCACAATGCTGTGCCCATCCTCGTGCTGGAGCCCCTCCCCGTTCAGGGTCGTGCGTCCGGCGGTCGCGCCGATCAGGAATCCACGCCCGCGCATATCACCGACCGCCCAGACCTGGTCGCCGGTCCGCTGCATGCCGAACATGCTGTAGAAGATATAGAACGGGATCAGCGGCTCGTTGTGCGTCGCGTAGGAGGTGGCTGCGGCCGTGAACGAGGCCATGGAGCCCGCCTCGCAGATCCCCTCCTCGAGGACCTGTCCGTCTTTGGACTCCCGATACATCATCAGCGTGTCGCTATCGACGGGGTCATAGAGCTGGCCCACCGACGAGTAGATGCCGTAGCGGCTAAACAGGGCGTTCAATCCGAACGTTCGAGCCTCATCGGGGATGATGGGGACGACTCGCTTGCCCACGTCCTTGTGCTCCAGCAGCGTCGCGAGCAGGCGCGCGAACGCGCCGGTCGTCGAGACCTCGGACTTCCCGCTCCCCGCGTAGAAGCGCTCGAAGAAGTCGCGGCCCGGGACCGCTAGGGGCCTCTCCGTGAACTTTCGCTGAGGCACGTACCCGCCGAGAGCCTGCCTGCGCTCATGGAGGTATTCAGCCTCGGGGCTCTTGGGGTCGAGCTTCACGTAAGGCGGATAGTCCAGGTCCTCATCCGGGATGTCCAGACTCAAGCGCTCGCGGAAGGACTCCAGAGCCTGGCGTCCGAGCTTCTTCGTGTTGTGGGCGATATTTCGCCCCTCTGCGCCCTCTCCCAGGGTCCAGCCCTTCACCGTCTTCATGAGGATGACCGTGGGCTGATCGCTGCCGTCGCAGGCGCGCTCGTAGGCGGCGTACACCTTGCGGAAGTCATGGCCGCCGCGGCGCAGTCGGCGCACGCTCTCATCGTCGAGATGCGCGACCATCTCCAAGAGTTTGGGGTCTTGGCCAAAGAAGGTCTCGCGGACCTGGTCGCCTGGGAGCACGGAGAGCTTCTGGAAAGCCCCGTCGACATAGGCGCCCAGGGCGCGAAGCAGCGTCCCGTCGGCGTCGGCGTCCAGCAGGTCGTCCCACTCGCTCGCCCACACCACCTTGATGACACGCCAGCCTGC